>JAEYUU010000127.1 GCA_023429545.1 Verrucomicrobiota bacterium | reverse complement strand
GTTCCGAGTGGCCCGAAGAAGAACATCTTCGCGGTGTTCTGGGACAAGGTGGGGGGCGGTTCCTTCCTCATCAGCTTGATCATTCACGTGGGCCTGCTCGTGGGAGCGTTTTTTATTGTGAGTGAATACGGCGGCGGGGAGAAGAAGGTGGACTTCCTGCCCGTCGGCGTCAGCAAGGAGGGCCAGCAGGCCAGCCAGGAGCTTGCCCAGAAGGTGCAGAACAAGAAACGCAGCACGCTCAACAAGACCACCCCCATGCGGAAGGTCGTGTCCATGAGTTCCACGTCTGCCATCGCGCTGCCCGAGGTCCCCATGGACTCCATCGACATGCCTGAGATGAGCAGCCTGATGGGCGGTTCCATGGGCAGCGGCGGCTTTGGCACGGGCGGTGCGGGTGGCGGTTTTGGCAAGGGCACCGGCATCGGCGGCAACACGGGTTTCGTGAGCCTGCCCCCCTCCATGAGGAGCCGCTGCAGCAGCGCGGAACGCCTCCAGAAACTCAAGGAAAGCGGTGGCACGGCGGAGTGTGAGCGCGCCGTGAGCAACGCCTTGGAATACCTCAAGAGCAAGCAGAAGCCGGACGGTAGCTGGGGTACCAACTCCAAGGGCGCCATGACCGGCTTTGCCCTTCTCTGCTACCTCGGCCGCTGCGAAACCCCCGAGTCCATCTACTACGGGGACAATGTGATGAAGGGCATTCTCTTCCTCATTGAGATGCAGAAGAAGAATCCGTACAAGATGTTCAGCCAGGCGACCTCTGGCAACGCTCCCGTGTATGAGCACGGCATTGCCACCTACGCCCTTGGCGAGATGTATACCCTGGCCCGCATGGGCAGCAAGTCGCTCCCCGGCATGCGCGAGGCTTTTGAGCAGGGCGTACAGGTCATCATCGACAATCAGCAGCCTGGCGGCAGTTGGGTGTATGACACGGAGAAGGGCTTCTATTCCCCCAGCCGCGAGGACCTTTCCGTCACGGGCTGGCAGTATCAGGCCCTCAAGGCAGCCAAGCTCACCAGCCTGAAAATCAACGGCCTGAACAGCGCCATCGACAAGACCGTCAAGTACATTGAGGGCAAGCAGACCAAGGATGGAGGCATCGGTAACGCGAACCGTGAAGGCGGCTACAACCAGTGGAACCTCACCGGCGCCGGCACGCTGGGCCTGCAGACCCTGGCCCACGGCGGCAAGAAGACCGAGATCAAGAAGGCCATCGGATTTGCCCATGACCTGTTCAAGAAGGAGCCGCCGGTGTTCGCCACCGGGGACATGTATGGATGGTATTACTACCACCAGGCCTTTTTCCAGTATGGCGGTGAGGAGTGGAAGTACTGGAACGAGATCGTGCTTCCCGAGATACTGAAGAACCAGCAGCCCGATGGAAGCTGGAAGCCCAATGGCGCTGCCCACAACCCTTCCGCCGGTGGGGACAACATCTACTCCACTGCCCTGTGCACGCTCATGCTGGAGGTGTACTACCGCTACCTCAAAGTCGGCGACCGCGAACAGAAATCGATGTTCGACCGGTAAGCGTCCGTCAAACATCAGTCCCTTCAAGTGAAAGGCTTCTCCGGAAGCCTCTCATGGTTTTGGAGGCAGGGTGACCTCAAAACCGGGTTGAGAGCGGTTTGTTGAGAGTTTGGAGTCTGTATGTGCGCCACTTTGGGCCGCCCTGGGCTCTCTCCAAAGACCCGATTTAGCTTTACATCGCACTGGCCAGCCAACTTCACGTACCCGTCAGACCCCGCCGCATTTCTTCCAGCGGCACGGGTTCACCAAACCAGTGCCCAAATGATATCGCCCCCTGGTGCAGCAGCAGCACCAGACCATCACAGGTTTTGGCACCCGCAGTCGTCGCACCCTCAATGAGGGGTGTGGTGCCATTGGTCCGATACACCATATCATAAACAAGGTGTTCTGGCCGGATGAGCCCCGCATCAAGAAGTGGCTCATCGCCCGGTTTCATGCCGCGTGGCGTGGCATTCACGATGAGATCCGTGCGGGTCAGTGCCTCAGCGATGGAGGCATCGTCCCATCGAACTGCCTCAATCCCGGTGGTCGGTGAGATTTCCGCGCACTCCGCCATCAATGGCTCCAGCTTCGCTACGGTGCGGTTCACCAGCAGCAGGGAGGGGCACTTCTCCAGCGCACACTGGACCGCCACGGCACGCCCCGCTCCGCCGCCAGCGCCGATGATGAGCACCCGCAGATCCCGCACTTCGCGAGCAAAGGCCTCGGCTACGGAACGCAGGAATCCAGGGCCGTCCGTGTTGTAGCCAGTGAATCTGCCGTCTTCGATGTGAACCGTGTTCACCGCGCCAAGCTGGCGGGCGAGGGGAGACACCTCGTGCATGGCCTCCAGCGCCTCGAATTTGTGCGGGATGGTGCAGTTCACGCCCACGAAGCCATGCTTCGCAAACAACCGCAACGCTTCCGCGACGCTCCCCGGCGGCACCTGCACCCGGATGTACTGCGCCTGGATGCCGCGTGCCGCGAGTGCGGGGTTGTGCATCTGCGGCGAGCGTGAGTGCGCGATGGGGTCGCCAATCACCGCCACGCGCGCCTGCGGGGACAGGGTGGGGGCGGTGTCCTCCCAGTGGCGCAGGTCATCGAGGGTGTAGTGGTTCCTGGAGTCCATGGCGCTTGCAGGTCGCGTTCACGCCCCCAGCAATCCCTGGGCCCGCTCCAGACGCGCCAGCACGCGGTCCTTGCCCAGCACCAGCATCATGGCTTTCACGTCCGGTCCACGGGTCTGGCCGCTCAGGGAGAAGCGCAGCAGCGGCATGAAGGCCCCGGCCTTCACCTTGAGCTCTGCCGCCAGCGCGTTGATGGCAGCGGTGATGCCGGCCTCGCTCCAGTCGCCGGTCGCTTCGAGTGCGGGCCGCAGCGCCGTGAGCAGCGCGGGATGCTGGGCGTTCCCCTTGAGCTTGGCCATGGCTTCGTCCTCCATGGGGAAATCCTCGCGGAAGAAGAAATGCACCCAGCCGGGGAACTCGGAGGCCAGGCTCACCTTTTCCTTTACGGTCTCCAGAGCACGGGCGGCGTAATCTTCATTACTGACCTGCAGGCCCGCCTGCTCCAGCCAGGGCCGCGCATGAGCCACCAGGGCCGCTCCCGTGAGGTCGCGCAGATGCTGCTGGTTCAGCCAGGTGCACTTGGTCATGTCGAACCGCGCATTGCTGTGGTGGATTTCAGTCACGTCGAACAAATCCACGGCTTCCTGGACGGTGAATTTTTCACGGTCAAGTTTGGGCGTCCAACCGAGGAGGCAGAGGTAGTTGAAGACCGCTTCGGGAAGGAAGCCCGCCTTCTGGTAGCTCTCGATGCTGGCCCCTTCATCCCGCTTGCTCATCTTGGAGCCGCCAGGATTGAGGATCAGGGGGATGTGGCCAAATTTCGGGGGCTCTGCACCGAAGGCCCGGTACAGGTCGATGTGCTTCCAGGTGTTGGGGAGGTGATCCTCGCCACGGAGCACATGCGTCATCTTCATTTCGATGTCATCCACCACATTCACGAAGTGGAAGATGTAGCCGCCATCCGGCCGGCGGATGGTCATGTCCGGCTCGTCCGTGGCGGCGAACTGGACGTCGCCGCACACGAGGTCGGGCACGAGGATGGGCACGCGGCTGAACTTGAAACGCACCGCGCCGTTCTCTTCGGTGTAGGTGCGACCGGCCGCCTCAAGCCGGGCGAGGTAGGCATCGTAGATGGATTTCCGCTGGCTCTGGAAATAGGGGCCGCAGTCACCGCCCTTCTCGGGGCCTTCGTCCCAGTCCATGCCCAGCCAGCGCAGCCCGTCATAGATGGCCTGGCGCGCAGGCTCCGTGTTACGTGCCTCGTCCGTGTCTTCAATGCGCAGGATAAAGGTGCCGCCGGACTTGCGGGCCAGGAGCCAGTTGAAGAGTGCGGTACGGGCGCCGCCGACATGGAGGTAGCCGGTGGGGGAGGGAGCGAAGCGAACACGAATGGACATTCCCGGCATGTAACGAAGGAATGCGCCCGCCTCAAGCCCCAAGCGTCCCGGAAAGAAATTGAACTTCATCGCGCTGGCGGACTCCAATTGCAGGGTTCCGCGTGCTCACCCCTAAATCGCTTGGAACTTGAGACTTCCCCCGTATCCTCCCGCGCATGAAGAAACTGGCAAAGAAGGCGCTCATCCTTCTGCTCATCCTGGCGGTGCTGCTCACTGGGCTGGGTGTCGCAGGGCATTCATGGCTGGCTGGCCGCCTCAAGAAGGAAGCCATCATTGCCCAGATGGAGGAGGCGTGGGACTGCCGGGTCCAGCTCGAAGGCACGGAGGTGAGCCTGCTGAGCTCGCCCGCCACGGTCAAGCTGGTGGGCCTGAAGATGATTCCACGTGACGAGGAAGTGAAGAAGCCCCTCGCCGAGCGTGCACCCGTAAAAGATGAGGAGGTGCTGGTCGGCGCCTCAGAAGCCGTGCTCTCCATGGAACTCATGGACCTGGTGCGGGGCACGCTGAGGGTGGAGAAGCTGCACCTGGAGAATGCACTGGTGAGGATGATCATCGATGAGGAGGGGGAGAGCAGCCTCGATGAACTCTTCGATGAGTATGAGGAAGTGGAGGAGGAGGCCCAGGAGCCAGCCCCTTCCGCCGCGACCCATGCCGCAGCTTCATCCGCCACTGCGAGCCCGCCGCCTGCGCCTGCTCCATCGCCTGCCCCAGGGACATCTACCCCGCCCGCACCGAGGCCTGCTCCTGCTCCGACGCCACCGCCGAATCCCGATCCGGTGACCACACCTGTACCACCGGCAGAAGCTCCACCAGCGGCACCCGCTCCCGCGGCTCCCGTGCCTGCCACTGCTCCAGCGCCCGCGGCGTCCCACACGTTTGTCGTAACCAATCCGGACGGCACCAAGGTGACGGTCGTCAAAAAGAAGAAAAAGAAGAAGAAAAAGAAGAAGCGCGAGAAGAAGCCGATGCATGCGAACGAGCTGAAGCTCAATCTCGCCATCAAGGAGGTGTCCATCTCCAACGGCCTTTTCGAGAACATCGACCTGGAGAAGGGAACCCATATCACGTTCAGCGCTCTGAACGTCGCGCTCAAGGACATCGACATCGTGCCGACCGCGCTCGCCCTGCACAACTCCTGTGACCTCTCGATGGACTCCGCCATCAAGGTGGTGAAAACCGAGAAGCAGCAGCAGAACACCGTGGCGGACTTCGCCGTGTCGGCGAGCGGGAAGGCCAAACCGTTTGATGCGACCACCGGACTCTGGAGTCCCGACCTCATGCTGGAGATCCTCCTCAAGAAAGGTGGCCTGCTGGGTGGCACTCCTCTTGGCAAGCAGTTGAGTAAAAAGGATTCCAAAAGGGTGGCCGAATACGGCATCAGCCTGGACGGCGTTTCCATCGGTGGTGTGCTCACTGAGGACATCAACGCCAGGATTCATGTCATCCGTGGGAACAAGATCATGATGAACGGGGACACGCGTTTTGCTTTTCCCCAGTACGAGCTCACCATGTTCGACAACAGCTGGTTCAACGCTCCTGAGGACATGATCAATGCCCGGGCCAAGCTGGTCGTGAGCCCGGAACTCACCACGAAAATCCTCGAGGATGCGAAGACGGTGCTCACCAAGGAGTTCGGCTCCAAGACCCTTGTCGACGGAGTGGTGGACGTGATCGGCGCGACCTTGATGGATGATCAGAAGCGCCTCGAGATAGCGTTCCGCGCCAAGGGACAAATGTCCAAACCGGATGTCAGCCTGGACACCGTCCTCTCCGACATCAAGGACAAACTCAAGGACGCCGGCAAGAATTTCCTGAAGGGCCTGTTCGACGAGCCAGGGAAGTAGGGGGAGATCTGGCGATACCGGCTGCCACTTTTTTATTCTGCGGCCCGTCCTTGGGTCAACATCAGCGCAGCAATTTTTCGCAGATTTGCCTCACCGAGATGGGCCATGGGAGGCATCTGGGGAAAATCGGGCCGTTTTTTTCCGGGAGCCATGGCCCAAGCTACAATGCCGTCAGGATTGTTGGCGTAGATCCGCGAAATTTCCGCGAGGGACGGGCCCACCAGTCGTGCCTCCGGAGCGTGGCAGACAGCACAATTCATCATCAACTGCCCTGGTGATTGCTCAAGTGATGGAAGACTCGCGTGGGATTTGTTGAATTCAGCCAGGGCCAGCGCGTACGCTTCCGTCCGCTCGTTGACCTGCTGTTTGTGGACCGCCAATGCGGCTTCCCGATACACATGCCGCCCGCTTCCCATGGCGAGGACGACAATGGAAAACAGCGTGCAGATGAGCTTGAAGCGGCGTCCGATGCGTTCGTCGCTGGAGCGAATCTCCTGAAAGAGGATCCACGTCACCACCAGCCCGAGTGTGGCTCCCGAGAAGATGAGGAGGTAGAGTTTGGGAGTGAGCCCTGCCGCCGGCAGTGTAAAGAGCAAAAGTGGCCCCAAGAGAAATTGAACCGCCGTCACCCATGCGGCCGCCTTGTAGCCCAATCGCCGAAGCGCGGGCCCCGTGAATCCCGGAGTGAGACTTTGATCGTGTCCCTTTCTGCCAAACCACCCTGCAAGGAAAAGACCTGTCATGGCAAGACTGGCGCCCAAGAAATGAAGGTAGCGAGGCAGGACATTGCCAATCTTCAAGCTGGAGATGAAGCCCCTGACTTTTTCCCACTCACTGGGGAACAGCATGAGATTCACGTTCGCCATGAAGATGAATGGTATGAAAAGAAACAGCGCCATGGCGAGCACCCCGATTGCCAGGTGCAGGTATTTCCGTCTGCCTGAGATCCATGGGTCCCACGTGTATTTGTGAAGGTAGGTCAGCAGGAACGCGATGGTCACCAGGGGAATGATGAGCAGCCAGGCATGTCCTGTCAGGGTATTGGCCGAGTACCACTGGATCGTGTAGAGGAGATTGATGCAGAGCAGAGGACCGATCCCCATCACGACGGCAAGGCTCTTGTTGACGGTGATGGTGCTGGCGATGGCTTGGGCGAGGTGGTTCCAGCGACGCTCGCGCAACCCCAGCCACTCCGCGGCTACGACCAGGACGGACCCGCCAACCATAAGGTTGACGAACAGAATGTGAATCAAGAAAAAAATGATGAGGCATGCGACGAGTGCCCACTCCGGGAGGGGGAGCGGAAGTGGCAAGTCGCGAGGCACGGGTGTGGTGGCGAGCAAAGAGTTCATGCTGGTGGAATCAGGGGTTGGATAGGGCGGTCATGGCAGGCGCTTGGGCAGGGGGAGCCACGACAATGCCTTCCGTTTGTGCCCCGGGCAGTGGTTCACGTGTCTGCCGGAGCTGCTGGATATAGGCCACGAGAGCTTCTGCCTCCTTGGTGTTGCCTGGGAAAGGAGGCATGAACGTGCGGGTTTGGTGCATGCCTTGGATGAAGGTAAGCATGCCGTTGCTGTCCCACGCCTTGTCCACGCCATACATGGCCTCGAATTTCGCGAGCACGCTGTTCAGTCCGGTGGTGCTATGGCAGCGTGAGCATGCCAGCATGAAGACATCCCTGCCGCACTCGACTTTGTTCGCCTCAGTCACCTCCCGGTGTTTCACGCAGGTGGCGTGCTTGAGCAGTCCTTCGCTTTGGAGGAAGGCCAGTTCATCCTTGTGCACTCCATTCGAGTACATGTATTCGCCGATCACCCAGGGTTTGCGCATGAACTCCCGTGCCCTTTCGAAGTGGCCCAGAAGCCAGATGCCCATGAATGCGGGAATGAGGAGCGCCCATCGCGGCACCAGAAAGGAGGCGGAAAGCCCAACTGCCGCCATGAGAATGAAGGCCAGCGCGGTCCACCCAAGCAACGTCTGAAACTGCCCGTGCCAGCTCGCGAACGCCTGGGAAAGCAAAGCCACGGAGCTGTTTGCTTTCATGGCATCCGGGACACGCTGCCAGTACCAGATGCCAAAGAGAAACGCTCCCATCCCGCTGACGAGCACCAGATGTGAGATGCGATACACCAGCCACTGGCGAAGATCTGCCGCCTGCCAAAGTGGATTACCCTGGTCTTTTGTGAAGAAGAACGAGGCAAACCACACGAAGACGGCGCCTGTCATCAGTGCAAAAAAAGTTCGGAAGCCAAGCTGCGGCAGGTACAGGGGATTGGTCATGGCGCTCCCGAAGGTGCGGGCCTGGTTCCACTCGCCCGGCTTCATCATGAGGCCCAGTACCGCCACGATGAGGGCCATGGTAAGCCAGGACATGATGCTCAGGGCCACACCGATCTTGATGTGCCTGCGCTTCTTCTTGGGGGTGTCCGCCTTTTTCCACGAGAGATACCACCAGCAGATGAGCACCACTTCGCTGATGAATACGAGCCATTCGGTGAACCAGCCCCAGAAGAAAACCCGCAACAGGCTGCCGATGGCAAAAGGCGCAAACAAGGACGTGGAAAACCAGATGCCCACACCCGTCATCGCGCCCACCGTGGTGGTAACAATGAAAACAATAAACGTGATCCTGTAGGCAAGCTGATCAACGTCCGGACGTTGATGCCGGTAAGCCCACCATTCCATCCAGGTGAGGAGCGGATACGCGCCCACCGCGAGCGGGTGGTTGATGAGCACATGCAGGCTGGCGATGATGCCGATGATAAGCCGGCCTCCCGCGAGATGGTCCATGTAGAACGAGGGAAAATCCATGACACGATGACATTCGTGCCTCCTTGCAGAATGGAAATGTGGCAAGATGCCGCAGCTCCCATGGCGATCACACCCGGGCGGCGAAAAAGGGGGCCTCGCTGCATGGTGGAGACATTGGCAGCAGTCTCAACGGCCGTCCATGCAGGCCTGTGTTTCATCTTTTCGATAGCCCTCTTGCGCTTGCGCCTCTGCCTCAGGGCAGATGTGACAAAGCTCTGCTCATGTTTCTGGGGGCAGCTTGGAGAGCTTGCGTTGCAGCGTGCGGCGGTCGATGCCGAGCGCGACAGCCGCACGTGAGATATTTCCTCCACATTCATGCAGAACGCGCTGAATATGCTCCCACTCGAGCCGGGCGAGGCTGGGAATATCACCAGCGTCGGGACGTGGTGAAGCGGCCGTCTCTCCCCGAAGAGCCGCCAGCACCTGGTTCGCCCCCGCTGGCTTGAGCAGGTAGTCGTGTGCGCCATGCCTCACAGCCTCCATTGCACTTGGAATGCTGCCGTAGCCCGTCAGGACGACGAGCCGCGATTGGGGAAGTAATTTTTGCAGTTCCGGAATGAGGCTCATGCCGTCGGTTCCCCCCAAGCGCATGTCGAGAATGATTCCTTGAATGCCTCCCTCGGAGGCTTCCTGCAACGCGGTAGCCCGATCCGTTGCCTGGAGCACTTCACAACCCCGACGTTCCAGTGCCAGGGCAAGGGTCGTACGGAAGCTTTGGTCATCCTCGATCAGCAGGACTCGCATCATAGGGAGGGCAGTTCAGGGGTGGCGGCGGCAGATGGGCAGTGTGAGGCTGACCCGTGCGCCTCCTCCGGGAAGATTGATCACCTCCACCTGGCCTTGCATCGCGGCCATGAGGCGTCTCACGAAAAAGAGCCCGAGCCCCATGCCGGCACCTGGCTCGCGAGTGGAGCGAAATGGTTCCCCCCAATGCAGCAGCAGTTCTGGCGAGAATCCCGGACCCCGGTCTTCCACGATGAAGGCTGCGTTGCCTTCGCGTTCCTCTGTCCGCAAGTATACCGGCAACTTGCCAGGGGAGGAGAGAAGGGCGTTGCGCAACAGTACGAGGAGCGCTTCCCTCAGGCCGGCGCAGGTTACCGGCACATCCCCCGCAGCCACCTTGAGTTGGACGCGCTCGCGCTGGGCGGGGACAAGTTCTCTGAGCGCCTCTTGCACCACGTCCGCAATGGTGCGGGGTTTTGCCAGAAGGCCATGGGCTTCCTCGCCCAGGGTGCGGAGTTTCGTGAGTACGCCCTGGCATCTCAGGGCCTCCCGCGAGATGAGGACGGCGGAATCACGTGATGGCTGCGTCTCGCACTCTTCCGCGGCCAGAACGATAGTGGCCGGGGGAGTGGCCAGTTCGTGGGCAAATCCCGTGGCCAGGGCCGCGACGGAGAGGAACCGATCACGGGACTCGAGTTCCGCCCGCAGATTGTTCCGATCCATCTGAAGTTGGTGGGAGCGCCGGCGCAGCGCCGGGAGCAGGGTGAGTATAAACAGGCCTGCCAGCAGAAGCGCCACCATGCGGCCCAGCGCGAAGATGGGTTCGCCGATAGCTGAACCATCTCGCATTTCCAGGGGCGCGGTGTCCATCCACAGAAACAGGCATCCGGCCCCCATGAGCAGTGCCAGCCCAATGACTGCGGAACCGCGCAGAGCCACGGCTGCCAGCGTGAGTTGGATGAGATAGAAGAGCGAGAATGGGTTCGCCAGTCCGCCCGTCCAGTGCAGCAGCAGGGTCAGCATGACTCCATCCCACAGCAGGACATGAAAGAACCCTTCCCTCAGTTGCCCTGCCACCTGCCTGAGCCACCAGTACAGGAGGAGGTTCGACATTGCTGCCACACCTATGGTGATCATGCATGGCAGCCAGGGAATATGCACTCCCATGAGCCACACCGTCAGCAGCGTGACTGTTTGACCTGTCACGGCAAGCCACCTCAGCCAGAGGAGCACCTTCGAAGAAAGTTCACCTCTGATCCAGACTTCACTGAGCCCGAGCCACCGCTGCCATTGGGGGATGCGTTGATGGTGGCGCCGGCTGGCAGGGGAAGACATGTCTTGGTAACATATCCGTGCCGGGTGGGGGTCTGTCCATCGCCTGCGGCAATTTGCCACAAGAGGCGGGTTTTTTAGCCAGGGAGCGCCTGCCTCGGCAAGGCATCACCCCGCCTTACTCCCGCAT
>JAEYUU010000073.1 GCA_023429545.1 Verrucomicrobiota bacterium | reverse complement strand
TTGCGGAGGGTGAGCCACTCGGTGATCTTGTGGAAGTCGAGCTTGCCGGTACCCATCTGGGCCCAGGGCTCAGGACCGTTGCCGGAGAAGTCTTTGTAGTGGATGTGGTTTACGAGATGACCCCACTTGGTCATGGTCTCGATCACGTCCATGCCGCCGCGGATGATGTGGCCCACGTCCGGCGTCCAGCCGGTGACGGTGGGGTCGATGCTGTTGAGCACCACATCATAGTCGTCCTGCGTGCGGACCACGGAGGAGGGGGGGCTGTTCGGGTGGAAGGAGCACACGAGTCCGGCATCCACGGCGCGGCGGCTCACGGCGTTCACGTTTTTTGCCAGGTTCATGCGGCGCTCCTGCAGGTTCTTGCGATTGCTCGGCAGGGGCACGGTGCCCAGCTTGGCGCCGGGGAAGTGCTTCAGCGTGGCGATGGCGTAGTCCGCGGCCGCGCGCTCGGCGTCGTTTTCCTTTTCATCGTTCCAGCCGCAGACGAGCGCCAGACCGGCGAGCTTCATCTTGTGCTTCGCGAGGATGTCCTTGAGCTTGGCGGGATCCTTGAAGTCGCCCAGCCAGTACGTGGGGAAGGGCTCCAGGACCATGGGCTCGATGCTGGTGAAGCCGGACTCGGCGGCCACCCTGATCATGTGGTCGAGCTTGTTGTCATAGGCGGAGCCGGTGCCTTGCATGAACCAGGTGTAAACCTGGGACCCGAATTCGATTTTGGCCATGGTGTCGTGCTGTGTGTTTGGGTTGCGATTGTGGGAGGGAAAGAGCGCGATGCTGGCGGATGCCCCTGCCAAAGTCCAGCGGGAAGTTGTGGCACCGCATGGCAAAGGCAGACGTATCCATCAGTGGGGGCTGTTTCTGTCTGCGTCCCTTCAACGGTAGCAACCGGTTGCACATCGTGCATTTTCCCGCCACAAAGGGAAGTTTGTTCGTGTGTCGGCCTGCGATCTTGATTAAAATCGAGTCCCCATTTCCAAAAAAAATCCGCAATTTTCGCCATGAGTTCTGTAGTTGTGCCGCTGAATCCCTTCTCCGACCAGATTGTGACCTCCCCCCGCCGGGCGGAGCCCTCGGTGCAGGGGCTGAACGATCAGGCTCTTCAAAGGCTGGTCGGTGCCTTCACCTCGATGGAACTTCCGCCCTGTCGCGGAGGCCGCATCCATCTGGTGACATCGCCAAACGGAGGCTACGGAAAGTCCCACCTGACTGGTCGTCTGTATCGGGAACTGGGACGCCGGGCCACGCAAATTTACGTGCGCCCCTTCAACGATCCCGACACCTGCTGGGTCTCGCTGCTGCACACCATGATCCAGGAGATGCTCGCTCCTGAGTTCACCGGTGATGAGGAGGAAGAGCAAAGGGATCGCGGAACCTATCCACCCACCCAGCTCGATGCCTTTGCCCACGGGGTGTTTGCCTTCGTGCTGATTTCGCTGCTGGATGCCGGCGAGTTTGAATATGGGGATCCGGAGTTTGTGAAGGATCGCCTCCGCAATCGCACTTTTGAGAAGTGGGACTTGGGTGACCCGCGGAGCAATTGGGGCGTATGGGCGAGCGACATGCTGCAGCGGTATGAGGAGTCAGAAAGCCGCGAGGCACGCGTCTTGAAATCACTCAACCAGGCGACGAACAATTACCTGGGCAGTACCACCCGTCCCCAGGCGTGGCTGCGTGTGCTGCGTCGCTTTGCCGCGAACCGTGGTGCCACAGCGCTGCGTGACCAGGCCTTGGAATGGATGCGCGCGCGCACGCCCATGATTGAACTCGTGACGAAGCCCCTGGGCCTTCAGGCCACGGATGGCGTCGATTCCGAGGGCGGCATCGCTGCGCGCAATTCCATGGCACGCAGCCGCGTGCTGGATCTACTCACGTTGGGAAGGCTGTTCCGTCCGTTCGTGATCTGCTTTGACCAGACGGAAGTGTTTGGGCGTGTGCCGGGACTGGCCCGGGCGTTCGGCGGCATGCTCTCCGACCTTGTGCAGTGTGAGGGTGCGCAGTTCACCGTGGTCACATCGAATCGCGAGACCTGGAACACGGAGTTGTCCCCTTCGATCGAAGTTGCGGATCGTGATCGCATTTCACCAGCCATCGAACTCACCGGTCTCTCGCAGCATCAGGGGCGGGAACTGGCGCTGAACCGCCTGAGGCAGACCCGCCTTCCCGTCGAACTGCAGGAATACGTGCTGGCACCTGATTGGCTCGATGCGCAGTTTGCCGGAGGGCTGCTTTCGCCGCGAAACTTCCTGCGCCGTTGCGAGCAGCGTTATGAGGAAGTCGTTCCGGCAGCGCTGGCCCAACCGCCACGCCCCAAGATGATGCTGGCGGAACTTTTCGCCGAGGAACGCATTTCAATCGAAAACGATCCCAGAGAGGCCAAGGACTTCCGCGCGGATGCCCTGCGGTGGGCTCTGTTGACCGTGCCTACCAAGGCCGAGGCGAATTTCAAAGCCACGCCTTCACGCACCGATGTGCCGGCTTACATCGCAGAGTGGAAGGGCAAGAGCGGATCGCATCGTTACTTTGTGCTGGAACCCAGCTCGCATGCGCTGGTGTGGCAGGCCATTGCGCGGAAGGCTCAAGCCCTCCGCGCAGAAAGTCCCAACGTGGGAGTGGTGGCCCTGCGCATTGAGGGGCAAGGTGCAGTTCCCCAAGACAATCAGGCCGCACGGACGCAGTCCACTGACCCATCCTCCAAGGAGTTATTTCAGGTTTTCACGCTGAAGTCGGGCGAGCTTTCCAAGGTCTACGCCGGCTGGGAACTCTACCTGCAGGCATGCCAGGGCGATATCGACTACACCCCTGAACAAGTTCTGACCTTTGTATTCGACCGACTTGTCCCGTGGTACACGTCCCTGCTGGGCGAGCCTGTGGCATCGACGCTTCCTTCCTCCGCCGGGACGGCACTTGTCCCTTCAGCAGAGGCTCCGACGGTAATCATGCCACGGTCTGCCCTGGCTGAGGCTCCTCGTGCAGAGGCGGCCCCCGCGCCAGCCTATGTGCCGCCGTCTTACATGACGCCCGGTGCTGGTACTCTCACCGGAGGCACGGGGACACCCGGTCCTGCGCCCGCCATCGCGGCATCCGCCGGCGCGCTGAAGCCATCAGAACAGACGGCTCCGATCATGAGGTCGGCCATCAAG
>JAEYUU010000049.1 GCA_023429545.1 Verrucomicrobiota bacterium | reverse complement strand
GAGCCCGCATAGTCAAATCTCAAGCAATTGAGCGGCCAGACTGCCAAATCCCGTTCGATTCTAGTGCTTGATGCATTCCAAAAACCTCCCAAAGACCCAGTCCGCATGAAGATACGTCGCCTTCTGTCCCTTGCCCTCCTGCCTGTCGTGCTCCCCGCGTGCAATGTGGGTCCCAAATACCAAAAGCCGGAGACCACGGTCGACAGCAAGTTCGCCAGCAGCAAGAGCGAAGGAGCCTTCTCCTCAGACAAGGAGGTCGCAACATGGTGGCGCAAGTTCAACGACCCGAAGCTGAACAGCCTGATCGACCGCGGCTTTGCCAACAACCTCGATCTGAAGATCGCGGCCGCCCGTGTGGATGAGGCGCGCGCCCTGCGCAGCGCGGCGAGGTTCGACTTCTTCCCAACCGTCACCAGTGACGCGAGCTACCTGAACCAGCGCAGCAGCCTTGCGCAGAGCTTCTCGGGCCGCAGCCGCAGTTCCGAACTTTATGACGTGGGTCTGGATGGGTTCTACGAAGTCGACTTCTGGGGCCGCGTGCGCAGCAACAACAAGGCCGCCCTCGCTGAACTCGGCACCGCCGAGGCGCTCCGTGAAGATGCCCTCGTGCTGCTGAGCTCCGATATCGCCAGCAACTACATGCAGCTTCGTGGCCTGCAAAACGAACTGGGCGTCGCCCAGCGCAACGCCACCAACCAGCGCGACACGCTCAAGCTCACCGAAAGCCTCCTTCAAGGCGGACGCGGCACCGAGCTGGACACCTCCCGTGCCCGCGCCCAGCTCAACTCCACCCTTTCGGCCATTCCCGTGATTGAAAGCGCCATCCGGCGGAACATCCACCGCCTCAGCGTGCTTACGGGCGAGCAGCCTCAGGTGCTGCTGGACGACCTGCTCAAGATCAAACCCATGCCCACGCTGCCCAGCATCGTGCGCATCGGCAACCCCGCGGACCTCCTCCGCCGTCGCCCGGACATTCGCGCGGCGGAGTATCAGCTTGAAGCCGCCACCGCTCGCGTGGGCGTGGCCACGGCGGATCTCTTCCCCCGTGTGACCTTCAACGGCCGCGTGGCGCTCCAGGCGGAGTCGTTCTCCGGCCTCGGCAAGTCCGGCGCGGACACGTACAGCTTCGGCCCCAGCATCTCCTGGGCGGCCTTTGACCTCGGTCGCGTGAAAGCCCAGATCGATGCCAGCAAGGCCCGCAATGTGCAAAGCCTCGCCGAATACCAGCAGACGGTGCTCGGCGCGCTCGAGGAGACGGAGAATGCCATGACGTCCTTCGGCAGACAGCGCGCCCGTCGTGACTTCCTCCGTGAAGCCTCCGCCGCCTCCCAACAGGCTGCCAAACTGGCCCGCGAACGCTACCAGAACGGCGTGGCCGACTTCCTGACCGTGCTCGACGCTGAGCGCGTGATGCTCGAAGCCGAAAGCCGCCAGGCCGAAAGCGAAACCCTCACCGCCACCTCCCTGGTAGCCATCTACAAGGCACTGGGCGGCGGATGGGAGACCAACGGCCGGAGCAGCAAGTAGTCTGCGCTCCCCCAGGGAGAATCTTTTCTAACGTGGGCGGAGCCGTCCGCCCACGGGCAGCATCCCGAAAAGCAGATAGAGCGGCGAGCGAATAAGCACTCCCGTGTCGCGCCACGCCACACGCGGGAGAATCTGCTGGAAAAGCTCGACGGTGTTCGAGTGCCTCTTCAGCTTCCGTTCCAGCCAGGCCATCACCCGTTGCGAGGCATTGTATTCCACCGCCATGCTCATGGCATTCAACATCGCAATGAGGAAAAAAGCGAGCCCGCAAACATAGAGGGCGTGCCTCGGCTGCAACCGCTTCATGACGATGAAGGCGATCGCCAGCAGACCAATCAGAGCGGGCGCGTACCGCGCCAGCCGGATGTTTCCCATGCGCCACTTCAGCGCCTTCCCCTCCTCACCCTGCTGCGTGGCATGCGCGGCCTCATGAAGTGCGATGGACCAGGACCCCGCATCCGTGCCGTTCATCACGCCCCGGTTAAGGAAGAGCACCCGGCGGCTCGTATCGAAGTAGTCCGAAACCATCGCGTTGTGCTCCACGATCTTCACGTCAGCGGCATCATTCGCGTCCAGGAACTCCCGCGCCGCCTCCGCCGCGGTTTGCGCGCCGGGCACCGTCTGCTTTGCCCCGAGGTCAATTCCCTGCTCGTAACGCTGCATGGCGAATCTCGAAATGCCGATGGCCACCAGGATGAGTAAGATGGGAAGAATGAGCATGTGATCGAAGTTGCCGGAAGCTTGAGGGAGTACATTACGCGCAAATGGGCGTCTGCCTCACGGCAAATGCCACTTTAGGCGTCAGCGCCACTCGTGCCTGGGGTACCGCCCGCGGAGCTGGGTCTTCACTGCCTGGTAGCTCGTCTTCCAGAAACTGCCCAAATCCCCGGTGGTCTGCACCGGACGCTGGTTGGGCGCGAGAATGTTCACCGAGACCACCACCTTGCCTCCCGCGATGCGCGGATTCTCGTTCGTATCGTAGAGCTGCTGAAGGATGACGCTGATCTGTGGGAGAGCCTTGTCCCGGTATTCCACGCGGACCATCTTGCCATTCGCGAGCTTCACCCGCTCCGGGGCGTAGCGCTCAAGGAGATCTCGTTGAGAATGGGACAGCCAGGCATTCAGGGCGCCGTCCGGGGTGATTTCACGAAGCTGCCGCGCCGCCGTCGCGCCCAGGCACATCTGCTCGATGAGCAGCCGCTTTTCTTCATCTCCGATGGATGGCATCTCCAGTTCGGGCATCCATTCCGCGAGGCAGTTCAGCCGGGTGATCCACTGGTCGTGACGTTCCGTCCAGTTCGGCAGGTCAAGGC
>JAEYUU010000048.1 GCA_023429545.1 Verrucomicrobiota bacterium | reverse complement strand
ATCCAAGCGTGGATGGAAGAAGCGCACCGCAAATTCCAGCCCATATTCGCGCCGAACAGTTACAAGGAAGAAAACGCCGGTGCCGTATGCGTGATCACCGGCATAGTCTCGGGCAACTTCGAGGGCAGTCCGCTGGAACTGCACCACCATCTGACCGTGGCGGGAGGGAAGATTACCTCCCTCAGTATCAGGGTGTAGCGAGGACGGCGAAGGCTTGGGGTTCTCAGGCGAGGAACCACCCCAAACGCGGTTTGCGGTCCCACCCTCCTGAGAATCCGCTTTGACACCGCTCAAATCCGAACGAATGACTTCCGCCTTCCAGATATGACCACCGAAGGCGAAGTAGCAGTTCTTGATTACGGGTCCCAGTACAGCCAGCTCATCGTGCGCCGAGTGCGCGAGCTTGGTTTTGTATCCCATCTCTACGCTCCCGACAAGCTCGGCGAACTGAAGTCTCCTGGCGCCATCATCCTGAGCGGCGGTCCTCGAAGCACCTCGGAAAAGGATGCTCCAGATGTCGATTTCGAAAAGCTGAAGGCTTTCAACGTGCCCATCCTCGGCGTGTGCTATGGCATGCAGCTCCTGAACATCAAGCACGGCGGCACGGTGAAGCCAGGCGTGACGCGTGAGTACGGTCCGGCCCGGCTCGTTACCGGCGAGCCCTGCACCCTGTTCCAGGGGCTGTCCCATGATTCGCAAATCTGGATGAGCCACAGCGACACGGTCCAGAACCTCCCTCCTGGCACCAAGGTGGTGGCCACCAACCAGGACAGCGTGCCCGTGGCCCTGCAGTGGGGCGAGGCGTGCTACGGCATCCAGTTCCACCCAGAAGTCACGCACTCCCACGAGGGGACAAAGATTCTCGAGAACTTCCTCAGCCTGGCGAAGGGGAAGCTCGCGAAGTTCAGCATCACTGATTTCAAGAACCAGATGATCGACCAGATCCGCCGCGAGGTGGCAGGTCGGGAAGTGCTCTGCGGCGTCTCGGGCGGGGTGGACTCGACCGTGCTCGCCGTGCTCCTGCACAAGGCGGGCATCAAGCAGCGCTGCATCTTTGTGGATCACGGACTCCTGCGCAAACACGAGCGCGAGGACGTGGTGGCCCAGTTCGCCGAGGTGGGCGTGCCCATCGAGGTGGTGGATGCCAGCGCGCAATTTCTTGGTGCGCTCAAAGGAGTGACAGATCCTGAGCAGAAGCGGAAGATTATCGGAAACATGTTCCTGGACGTGTTCTTCGCTGCGGCAGATCATGTGGAACTCCTCGCGCAGGGGACCCTGTATCCGGACGTGATCGAGAGCGCCACGAGCGGCTCCATCGCCTCCAAGATCAAAACGCACCACAATCGCGTGGACCGCGTCATGGAGCTTAAGGAGCAGGGCCGCGTGATCGAACCGCTGGCGGAACTTTTCAAAGACGAAGTGCGCGCCCTCGGAGCCGAGTTGGGCATCCCTCATCGTGCCCTGTGGAGGCATCCCTTCCCGGGTCCTGGTCTCGCCGTACGCGTGCCGGGTGAACTCACTGAGGAGCGCCTCACCGCCGCCCGCGAAGCGGATGCCATCTTCATGGATGAGCTGCGCAAATACGGCTGGTACGAGAAGACCTGGCAGGCCTATGCCGCATTGCTTCCCGTGAAGACCGTGGGCGTGAAGGGTGATGAACGCAGCTACGAGCAGGCTATCTCTCTGCGTGCTGTCATCAGCGAAGACGCGATGACCGCCGACTGGGTGGAACTTCCGTATCAAGTGCTGCGCAACACCAGCAATCGCATCCTCAATTCCGTGAAAGGCGTGAACCGCGTGCTGTATGACATCAGCACCAAGCCGCCGGCGAGCATTGAGTGGGAGTGAGTGGGAAAGGGGGCAAGGGGCGCGTGCCACCTTCCTCGTTCAGCACACGCAACGACCCTTTGCAGAGAAGTGCCATCAGCGTGATTTTCGAATCTTGGTATGATATACGAAGCTTCCATTCTTCCATGTTGTCACGCGACGAATGGCTGGGTTGGCGGTCAGGGTGTTCAACACAGAGCACGGAGATACACCCTCACCACGTCAGCCCCAGCAACTTCTGCAGCCCGCCACCCATGAGCCACAGGGACTGAAGGGCGGTCGCGGCGATCACCGCGGCGCGCACCCAGCGAACCTTCTTCATGGGTCCGGCATCATAGTTCACGGATACATGCGCCAGCAGGGCGGTGACGGGAGCGAGCCACGCGCCCGTCCCTGCATAGGGCCATGGAAAGGTCATCCAGCACAGCGCCTCCAGCAGGACCAGCGGCCAGGCGTAGGCTTGCAGTGAGGCCACGGCATAGGGCATGGGTCTGGGCAGGGCACTCCTCACCAGCGCCCAGCCACAGGCGGCGAGGAGCAGCGGTGAGAAGGCAACAGGCATGATGATAATTTTCTGCCACCAGGAGGTCGGGGTGCTCTGTGGAATCTCTGCGAACGCAGGCCACCCGTGCTTCGCATTCCACCAGAGGAACCAGGCCAGCATCGTTCCGAGACTGACCCCAAGTATCGGGAGCACGGGCCACTTCATGAGGGCACGGCGTCCGCGGGAGGTGATGACCATGCTGGCGATGCCGGCCACCGAGAGCATGCTGAGCCGCCAGTCGGCCAGGAACACCACCCCGAATGCCACCGCGAGGAGCCACCAGTGCAGGTGAAACCGGTAGTCCCGATGCAGCCCCACCCGCAGCGCCGCCATCACTCCGACGGACAGGGCAATGCCCGTGGTGGTGTGCGTCATGGTTACAGCCGCGAGATTCACCGCCGGCGTTATCTGGAACACCAGCAGCGCCCATGAAGCTGTCGTCGCATCAAAGAGTCCCCGCACCAGCATCCACAACAGCCAGCCAGCTCCCAGCATGAGCAAAGGGGCGAAGAACCGCACGCCGAACGCGCCCTCACCCAGGGCGAACGTGCTTGCCTGCACCAGCCAGGGCAGCAGCGGCCCCAGACCCGCGTGCCACAGGTGCCCCTCCCGCGCATGCTGCAGCACCTGCTGCTCCGTTTCAGAGAGGGCAGTCTGCGCCAGCAGGAGGAGTCGCGCCACCGTCAGCACCACGAGGGCTGGCAGGAGAAAACGTTGGCGGTGCATGAGTTCCGGGTCAGACTGGTACTTGTGGACGGTGCGAGGCTGTTTGAGTAGATGTTCGCAGCCCACTGTCAAAAGCCGCGTTCCATGAACTTTCACTTGTCCTTGTCCGCAAGTTTCACAGAGAGCTCCCGATTTACATCCAGATCCATGACCTTTCTCCTACGCACCCTGACCCTCACCGCCCTGAGCGCGGTCCTGCTGCCCCTTGTGCCAGTTTACTCCCAGCAGGCAGCGCCCAAGCCCACAGGCGACGGCATCCTGAAGCTGGTGCGCCTGAGCCAGGCGATCCAGGACTTGAACCAGCTCAAAGGAAAACTGCGCGATGATGCCACGGGGAACACGAGCCCTTTCACCTTGACGATGTCTGACAATGTCATTCGCTTCGTCTTTCCCACGCCTCCGAAGGAATCCATCAATCTGGATCTCAAGGCGAACTCCACCAC
>JAEYUU010000045.1 GCA_023429545.1 Verrucomicrobiota bacterium | reverse complement strand
ACCCCAGACACCCTCAAGGGGGACGCGCTGGGAGTGATTTCCGGCGTGTTCTACGCGGGTTACATCCTGAGCGTGAAAGCCGCCCGGGATCGTGGACTCACCACCGTGACCATCATGATGGTAAGTGGGGTCCTCACCGCCGCCCTGCTACTTCCCGGAGCCTGGTTTTCTGGTGAGACCATCCTGCCCTCGACTTCACGAGGTTGGCTGACCGTGGCAGGTCTGGCCATGGTATCGCAGTTTGGCGGTCAAACGTTGATAGCCTATGCCCTGGCCCGTCTGCCGGCAGCGCCCGCCTCACTGGGCCTGCTCATCCAGCCCGCCACCCCCGCGATTGCGGCGTGGGTCATCCTCGGTGAAGCCCTTGCCCCGGCCCAATTGGCCGGTGGATTGATCCTGCTCCTCGGCCTGTGGATGGCGAGAAGGGAGGGGTAACAAGGAAAACCATTCGATGTTGGCTGACTTTGGTGCTCAAGGTTCCGTAAGCATGAGACTCATTGCGATACGACATGGTGAAACTGAATGGAACGTCCTAGCGCGTGAGATGGGGCAGCTGGATAGTCCTCTGACGAAACGCGGTGTTGAACAGGCAAAAGCTTTGGCCGGACGCCTCGAAAGGCAATCAATCGCAGCGATTTACAGCAGTGACCTAGGCAGGGCGGTGCAAACGGCGCACATCATCGCCGCGATGGCGAAGGTTGAGTTCTTTCCAGAGGCGGGACTTCGTGAGAGGCACATGGGTGTCTTTCAAGGACTCACTTCCGCCGAAATGGAGCAGCGTTTTCCCACTGAGTATTCTTCCTATCGCGGAGATCCCCACCATTTCCAGATCCCCCACGGTGAGAGCGGACAGCAGCGGCTAGAGAGAAGTGTCCAAGTTTTGACAGCGATTGCCGAACGCCATCCGGAAGGCACCGTGGTGGTTGTCACTCATGGTGGGCTTCTCATGGGCTTTTTCGAGCACGTGCTTGGCATGTCGCCGGGGAACGGCTGGCGATTCAGGAAACAAAACGCCGCCTACAATTGCTTCGAGTATGTCAATGGCCAATGGCTCCTGGAAACGTGGAATGATACCACGCATTTCGATGGGCTTGGATCGCTGGATGACACGGTTATCCCCAAATAGGCCATGAACGCACGTCGCCCCCAAACAGCACTCCGTGCCATTTATTTCGATCTGGACCGGACTCTGCTCGACCGGGACACCTCGGTGATATCGTTCGCATCAGCCCAGTTTGAGGCGTTTCGTGCACGGCTTGATGGGGTTGCACATGATGCGTTCGTGAACGCTTTTGTTCGGTTGGATGCGCGAGGCTCTGTATGGAAGGATCTTGTATATCAGCGACTGACGGTGGAACTCGGAATCCGGTCAGTGTCGTGGGAAGAGCTGTTTGCCGATTTCGATGCGCGGATCGCTGAGCACTACGTCCCTTTTCCCGGCATGCATGAAACACTTGGGGAGTTGGCAGGCCACTACCGCTTGGGATTGATTTCTAACGGGAGGACGGAATTTCAGAATCGGACCATCGCCAAACTAGACATCGCCTCCTATTTATCAGTGATCTTGATCTCGGAGGCCGAAGGCGTCAGAAAACCTGATCGCGAAATATTCCACCGTGCTTTGCTCCGGCTTGAAATCACGCCGGCCGAAGCTGCTTACGTCGGCGATCACCCCCTCACGGACATGCAGGCGGCCATGGAAATCGGGATGTGGGCCATCTGGAAGCGCAACGCTGACTTTGCCGAGGTTGCATGCGACCATGTCATTGACGATCTGAGGGAGTTGCCCATGACTCTAGAGAACCATCGACTCGGATTCTGTCTGGATGAAACCCAAAAGAGGCTATAAGGAAGGGATTGTCATCGATAAAGCCCCAGAACCGCGCTGAACGAAATGGGCGCTACCCCCGCGCCGCACCTGCCAGCAGACTCTGCGCATGCTGCCGGGCGCTTTCAGCCTTGCCGCCCAGCATCCTCGCCAGTTCATCCACGCGCTCATTCGCCTTCACCTCTCTTAGCAGGGACCGCGTTCTCTTCTCGTCGAATTCCTTCACCACGACGAAGTGGCTCTTCGCCAGCGAGGCCAGCTGCGGCATGTGGGTGATGGCGATGATCTGGTGACGTTCTGCCAGGGTCTCCATCTTGCGGCCCACGGCTTCTGCGATGTTCCCGCCGACGTTGGCATCGATTTCATCGAATACCATGAGCGGAATGACGTCCTGCTTGGCAAGGGCGCTCTTGACCGCCAGGAGTACCCGGGACATTTCCCCGCTGGAGGCGGTCAGGCGCAGGGCCTTCAGCGGCTCCCCGGGATTCGGGGCGAACTGGAAATCCACGGACTCCAGGCCATCGCTGGCCGGTTCTTTGTTTGCCGTGAGCGGCACTTCGAAGACAGCCTTCTTGAATCCTAGGTCGGCGAGGTGGATGCTGATGTCCTTCGCCAGCTTCGGCGCGGCGGCCTTGCGCTTGGCGGAGAGTTCGCGACCGAGCTTTTCCACCTCGGACCGGGTGCGGTCCACGGCCTGCTTGAGCTTTTCCAGCGCATCCCCGCGGTTTTCCAGGAGGTCGAGCTTCAGCTTGGCCTGCTCCTTGAATTCGAGCACCGCCT
>JAEYUU010000775.1 GCA_023429545.1 Verrucomicrobiota bacterium | reverse complement strand
CCCGCGCTCTCCTGGGTGGTTTGATCCTTCCTGTCATCGGCTGCGCAGGAAATGGGACGGCTGTAGGAGTGAACAAGACTCGCGAATCCTACGTGAGTGGGGGAAGCCAGATTCGGGTGGAAACGTTCCTCCCGCCCGGTGAGGGACGGCATCCGGCGGTGCTGGTGCTTTACGGCTCTGGCGGCTCCATCAATGGCAAAGGTGAAATGGTCGCCATCTCCAGACAACTCGCAGCGGAAGGGATGTCGGTGTATCTCGTGCACTACTTCAACCGCACCGGAACGCTCTTTGCCAACGACGCTCGCATTGGGCGCTGGATCACCACCTGGCGGGACACTGTGGAAGATGCCGTGGACTACGTGGCTACCCATCCTCGTGCCGATTCCTCGCGCATCGGGCTGTATGGGTACTCGCTGGGCGCGTATCTTTCCGTGTCTCAGGCAGCACTCGATTCGCGGATCACAGCCGTGGCGGAGCGGGCCGGTGGCATCATGGATGCAGTTCGCGGTCGGGAGAAGCGCATGCCGCACCTGCTCATCCTTCATGGCACGCATGACCAACGTGTCCCTGTGCGAAACGCCCGGGAACTCGAGAGAATGGCGCAGCGCTTTGGCAAACCCGCAGAAATCCATCTCTACATCAACGAAGCCCATGGCCTGTCCAGAGAAGCACAGGTAGACGCAAACCGGCGGACAGTCCAGTTCCTGAAGCGGCATCTCATGGTGAAAGGGTCTGCGCCGATACCGGTAGCACGCTGAGCTCACGCCACCATCGCTGCGGGTGGATAGTGACTCAGTTCCGCCGTCATGTGGATGTGACGCAGTCCATGCAGCGTGAGCTCACCAAGCTTCTTCCAGTGCAGCCGCTGGAAGAACTTCTCATTCTGCTCCTGCACATCCGCGAGAAAGGTATCGCAACCAATGGCATTTGCCGTGGACACCGCCTTGTAGATCAATCCGGCCCCAAGAGCGCCGAAGCCCTTGTACACCGGTTGGTGATTCCGCACGCTCACTCCGGGACTGAGCTGCGTGAGACGACGGAACGCCGCATCCACGCAGAGTCGGCTGCCATACCAAAGGCGCGGCTGGCGTTCATCGATGCGCACCACTCCCACCACCTCATCCACCATGCCGGCCACGAGGGTGGCACAGATGATGGGAATGGCATGGTCATCGATCACATCACGATCGTCGCCATCGTGGAATACGTGCTGTTCCTCGCAAAAGACCTGTCGCCGCAAGCGCCAGTAACCTTCCAACTCGGCGGGGGTCTCCGCGATCTTGAAGATGAAATCACGCGGCCGGTATTCGGGATAGGGATCGAACAGCATCGCTTGAGATAGTGGTTCAGTGCTTCGCCAACGCAGAGGTCGTGCCAATTGGTCCGGTCATCAGGTTCACGAACCTAGCGCCAGTTCATTCAGCCCGCGCGTGGTACCGGGTTGAGGAGCAGTATGACGTGCTTCGATGTAGCCTGCCAGGTAGCGAGCATCCCGGGCCACGCCAGAAAATCTGCCCGAGCCCCAGGTGTACTGCCAGGGCAGCCCGAGGAAATAAATACCCGGAACGGAGGCCACACCACGCAGATGGCTGGGATAGCCCTTGCCGTCAAAGATGGGAACCTCAATCCAACTGTAGTCCGCCGTGAAGCCCACGCACCAGACGATCGAGGTGATGCCCGACTTCGCGATCTCCAACTCGCGTACTGGCTGCTCTGGCTCCCACAGGGACTTGTAGGGCTCTTCTGTCGGCGCGGTGATGTGCATGGAGTCGATGTACTTGTCGATGGTGGCCTTGATGCTGTTCGCCACCTCATCGGCGCGATCCAGATTCTGCTTCAAGTCATCGCCAAAGCTGAGGATGCCCTGCTTCAGGTCCGTGAGACGGCCATGGAGCTTCATGCCTTCCGTGGCGAACTTGCGCAGATCGATGTCCCTGCCGCCATCGCGTCCGGTGACGTAGTGGTTCGCCTTGGCGCGCACGCGTTCCTTGAGCGGATGCTCATGCACGGGCTTGTTGTAGTACCCCATGTCGTGAAGCCAGTCGACCACGTCACGACCGCGGTAACGTCGCGCCGTGCGAGGAGCGCCGCCAACACAGAGATGCACCTTGCGGCCCGCGAGATGGAGGTCCTCCGCGATCTGGCAGCCGGACTGGCCTGAGCCCACCACCAGCACTTCGCCCGGGGGCAGCATGCTGGAGTTCTTGTAGTCGCTGGAGTGCACCTGCACCATGCTCTCCGGGAAGCGCTCCGCGATCCGCGGCATCCTGCCATCCTGATAGCCTCCGGTGGCAATCACCACCTGGTCCGCCGTGTACTCGCCAATCGTCGTGCTGAGTTCATATATCCCTGCCTCGTTTTTCTTGAGACGGTGCACGCTTACGCCTTCATGCAGCGGCGGCTGGAAGGACTTCGCGTACTCCTCGATGTAGGTCACGATTTCATCCTTCTTCATGAAGCCATGCGGATCCGAGCCGGAATAGTTGAAGCCGGGGAGCTTGCACTGCCAGTTCGGCGTGACGAGGCAGAACGAGTCCCACCGCTTGGTGCGCCAGGATTCGCCGACGCGATCACGCTCGAACACGAGGTGCTGGATGCCGCGTTCCTTCAGGCAATAGCTCATGGAGAGGCCAGCCTGACCCCCACCGATGATGATGACGGGATAATGCGTGGGCAGCAAAGGTGGCGGCACGATGCCGGAGATGGGTTCAGTCGGGGGCTGGCTCATGACAATGTCGATGGAATGAGAAGGTTTTATTTTTCTTCAGATTCTCAAGATGCGCACCGTGCCCTCTTCAGGCTGGGTGCTGGTGAAGCGTTCGATTTGGGCGAGTTGATCTGCAGCGGAGGAGCAGGCGAAGCCGTATCTGGCCCGGACGCGCTCGGATGCCTCGGTGAGGGCGCGGCGGCTGCGGCTCACAAACTCCGTGACCGGCATCTCCTCGCCCTGCTGGAAAAAGTTGAAGACCACGGTGGAGGGCGAGTAGCACTCGCGCTTCGAGCCATCGGGCAGTTCTACAGTGAAGACGACTTCAGGCATGGAATCGATATGGAATCAGGGGTTCAAACTCACGCAGCCGCGCAAGATGAAGCGGGTGACTCTTTGCCCTTTTCAAAGGTGGAGAGTGAGGAGCACGCGCCGCACTTGGCACAGCCGGCCTTCACCGTGTCTGAGGTCATGCCTGCGGTACGCAGCATGTTCCCCAGTGGCTCCAGCACCGCGCGCATGAACTCCGCCGTGGGCGGCGATTGATGCTGCAATGGCGTGCCGCTGATGGGCACAAACGGCACCACGAAGGGATACACGCCACGCGCAATGAGCTGCCACGAGCCCTGCAAAAGCTCCTCCACCGTATCACCCAGCCCCGCCAGCAGGTAAGTGCTCACCTGACCGCGTCCAAACACCGCCACGGCGGCCTCAAACGCCTCCAAATAAAAGGACACCGGCACCTGCGCCTTCCCCGGCATGATGCGCGCCCGCACATGCTCGCTCCACGCCTCCAGGTGCATGCCCAGCGAGTCCACGCCCACCGCCTTTAGCCGATCGAACCACACAAAGTCCGCGGGCGGCTCACACTGCGCCTGGATGGCGAGCCCGGTGCGCTCCTTGATGGCCTGCGCCACCTCCACCAGCACCGCAGCACCACGATCATCTGTGGGCGGCGTGCCCGTGGTCAGCACCACCTGCTCCACGCCATCCAGCCGCATGGCGGCCTCCGCCACCTCGGCGAGTTGTGCGGCAGACTTCTTCGCAATGGTCCGGCCCGCACGCAGCGATTCGCCAATGGCGCAGAACTGGCACTTCGTATCGCTGTTCCCGTAGCGGATGCAGGTCTGCAGGACCGTGGTCGCCAGAACGTTGTTCGAGTGAAGCTGGGCGATCTTCCAGTACGGGATGCCATCCGCCGTGGCGAGTCCATAGAACTTCGGCTGCGGTGGGAATTGCAGCGGCGCTTCCGGAACGCCATTGCGGTAGAGCATCGACTTGCCCGAAGCATCTGGCGGGTCCGCTGTGAAGATGGATGCATGTGCGGAGCGCGTGTGGATGGGCACCATGATGGTGGTGCCCAGCAGGGTGATGGCCTTGTGATCGCTGGGACCAGCGCCACCACGGCGGCTGGCTGAGGACGAGGCCTCATCCACCATGCGGATACCCTGGGACTGCAGCTCAGACGCCAGCAGTTGCCTGTGCGTCTGCACCGAGGTCTGGAAAGAGCTCACGGCCCGGGGTGAGGTGACTCGTTGTGACATCTTCGGAACGGGGGGTGGAATTGAAATCGGAAATGATCTGTGTGTAAGGCTCACGATGAACTCGGAGCGATAGGAGGTCGGGCCGGGAGTAGTGGCCCACGGAGTCCATCATCCGCTTGCGCTTGGTGATAAGATCGAAGTCGAGGTCAGCAATCGCCATGCCTTCTCCTTCGGTAATTGGTTCAGATAACGGCACGCCTTCGGGAGAGATGATGGCCGTGTAGCAGCCGCCGCGCAGGGCCTTGCGCATCTTCGGGTCGGGCGAGATGGAGTTCACCTGCTCGTCCGTGAGCCAGCCGGTGGCATTCACCACGAAGCAGCCGCTCTCCAGCGCATGGTGGCGGATGGTCACCTCGATCTGGTCCCGGAAGATCGGCCCCACCATGGACCCGGGGAACTGCGCGCAGTGGATCTGCTCGTGCTGCTCCATGAGGGCGAAGCGGGCCAGCGGATTGTAGTGTTCCCAGCAGGCCAGTGCGCCGATGCGGCCCGCCTCGGTATTCACCACCTTCAGCCCGGAGCCATCGCCCTGCCCCCACACCATGCGCTCATGGTAGGTGGGCGTGATCTTGCGGCGTTTCAGCAGGAGGGAGCCGTCCGCATCGAAGATGAGCTGGGTGTTGTAGAGCGAGCCGTGGTCCCGCTCATTCACCCCCACCACCAGCACCATGCCGTACTTGGCTGCCTGCTGGGAGAGGATCTCCGGCACCCAGCCGGGGATCTCCACCGCATTCTCATACAGGCGCATGTGCTCCCTCCCCATGCTCACCGCCGGCTCCACGAAGGAAAAGTACGGGTAGTACGGGATGAAGGTCTCCGGGAAGACCGCCAGCGAGACCTTCTTCCCGGCAGCCTCCGCGATGGCACGGCAGACGCGGTCCACCGTGCCTTCGCAGCTTGTCAGATCCGGGGCGATTTGCACCGCGGCGGCTCGGATGATTGACATGGCGTCGCCGCGTTAGAGGTTCCACGAGTGAATCATCACCGCATTCGCGCGCTGATGCAGGAGGATGCAGTCCAGGACATCCAGTGGGTTGATGGGGATGATGCCCGGGATGAACGCCTTCTCCGTCTGACCGTAGAGGGCCTGAGTGGAGAAGCGGCAGGCGTAGATCTTGCCGCCCTCCGCCATGAAGGTGGCGAGACGCTTGTTCACCAGCAGGTGGCCGGGGAAGGCCTCATCACCCAGCGTGGGAAAGCCGCGCTGGAATCCGAGCGTGACGCCGGGTCCATACAGCAGGATCGAGGTCTCATACCCCTTCCGCAGGAGGCGGGTGGCATTGAGCGTGTTCACCAGGCCGATGGAGCTTCGAATGCCACCCCGTGAAAGGTGACCAGCGCCCTTTCGCCAGGATTGGCCTTCACATCTTCAAAGACCTTTTCTTCGTAGTCGACGAGCACGTCGCCATCCTTGTGAGCTTCCAGTTTTACTTCGGGCATGTTCCAGGAGTGTTAGAGTTTTCCAGTGGTGCCTGCTGCGGGATGCAGCGCCGGCGTACGCCCATGCATTCAGCATTGGGAATGCCACCCGCCGTGCCAGGTCATGCCGGGAGCGGGTGGATTCGTGCACATCGTTGCATGAAGTGCGGCGTCCCAAGGATTGATGAAAACGCTTGCCGCCGCACTCCATGAAGCCCCCCGCATGCATGCGACACGCGCAAAGACAAAAGGCTGGAGAGTTGAAAGCTGCCTGTAAACGATCAATGAGCGCTTTGCGTCATGGAGTGCGCGTGGCAAGCCTCTGGCGCGACACCGCCCTGAACGGAGGATGTCCACTCACCGCCGGCGGAGTGGGAACCAATTCCCAGCGGCGCGTGACAAAACAATCGCATGCACGGCATCCATCCCGACATCCAAACACAGCTCAATACAACGCCACGCTGGGATCGATCTCCTTCGACCACGCATTGATCCCGCCGGTCACATTCCACACGTCCTCGAAGCCCGCCTCACGCAGCAGTCCCACCGCTTTCGCGCTGCGACCTCCGGACTTGCAGTGCACCACGAGCTTCTTGTCGCGCGACAATTCTTCAAGTCTCTCCCCCAATTGACACAGTGGGATGTGCTGTGCGTCATCGATGATGGCAATGTCACGCTCAAAAGGCTCACGCACATCGAGCAGCGTGAAGGACTGGCCGCTTTCACGAAGTTCCTTGAGCTCCTGCACGGTCATCTCGGGAACGGCATCTTTGTTGTCGGCGCTCATGGTGTTGGGAGAAGGCAGTCCGCAGAAGCCCTCATAGTCGATGGGCGCGGTGATGGTGGGCTTGTCATCGCAGACGGGGCACTCGGGATCCCGCCGCAGGTTGAAGGTGCGGAACTTCATGCTCAGCGTGTCCACATGCAGCAGTCGCCCCACCAGGGGCTGGCCGATACCGGCGATGAGCTTGATGGCTTCCGTCGCCTGCATGGTGC
>JAEYUU010000751.1 GCA_023429545.1 Verrucomicrobiota bacterium | reverse complement strand
GGGTCAGGGGGCGTAATCCCTCGGCAGGTGGTGGGCCACCCTCCGGCGCAGTCAGTCGGACGGAACCTTCGGCTGTCTGCGGAGGGTTGTTGGGAGTGGCGGCGACAGACTGGGCAGGACTGCCGCTGACCTCGGTCCACAAGGCGCCCGTGCGCGTCGTCTTCGCCACATCAAACTGCTGGAGAACGCGGGCGTATCTTGCCAGAAAGGCAGCTCGTTTGGCGGGCGAGCCATCGCGCGCGCGGCGCACCTCCTCCTCCAGAAGGCGATGAACGCTGTCCGTCTCGGGGATGCCCGATTCGTGTTTGGTCGCATCCGCATCGAACATCCCGGCGAGGAAGCATCCCAGCGCGGCCATCCAGCCGCCATGCCAGATGGGCTCCGCCTCTTCGCTGGTTGTTGGTTCCACCGGGAGCAGCACTGCGGGATCCGTGCCTCTGCCCGCCATGGCATGGAGACAGGGATGAGCGCGTATGACCACGGAGAATCCGGACCATTCATTGAGGCGGCGCGAGAGCAGTCCGTTTTCACGCGGCGACTCCTTTCCGATGCCGGTGAAGAGAAAGACGTCCTCAAGGCGCAGCCTGCGCGAGGGCAGCGCGGCCTTCTCGAGCTGGGCCAGGGCGGCATCCACCCCTGCCAGCACGAGATAGATCTCCTGCACGCCCAAAGTTCCACGCACCTCCAGCACCTCCTGCAGGGTCACCCCTTCCACCGAGGTGTCCGCGACGGATTGAATGCCGTCATTCTCCTCGACGAACAGCACGGGGACGAGGTTGGGAAATTTGCCGGCCTTGGGAAGATTCTGCACCTGCTGGAAAAGCTCCGCAGGAATCGTGCCTGCAAGCCTCTTGGGAGGCACCTGCTCCACCACCACGGACTGGCCCATCTTGAGCATGCTGCCACTCAGGGAGTAGGGCTGGAAGGGATCCAGCCTCTGGCTCTGGATGCGCACCGTGGCCGAGAGGCTGCGCGCCACCTCGGTGAAGCTGGCCAGCAGGGCGGCGAGATAAGGACGGGGTTTGCAGGCGGAGGGGAGTTCCGCCGGAGGGACGGGCGGGATGCCTGAGCTGATCTCCGGGAGCAGCGCCGCGATGGCATCCAGCTTCTCCGGGCCACAGGCACTCAGGAGATTCTGCAGGAGCTCCATGAAATCCACGGTTTGCAGGCTGGCATCTGCCTGTGAGACGCCGCTTTCCAGGCGCTCCCGGAAGAAGGCCATGAGAAACTGTCCCTGCTTCTCCAGCGGGGCGCGCCCCTGCCGGGCCTTGGCCACCTTGGAAGCAGGATCCTCCGCAAGGCGGTAGTCCGCGACTGAGACCTGCAGCGTCTGCGTACCAGTCTGTACGAGCCGCAGCCCATCCAGCGGCTGGCTGGGAAGGAGATCACCCACGGCCATGAGCGCCTGTATCGCCTCCAATGATGACTGGGTGATGCGCATGGCCAGCCACACCGGCAGTGTCTCTGACCGCTCCAGGTAGCTGCGCAGCGTTTCGCCATCCACATTCGTGGTGATGTAGAAGGGGCTGCCGTCATCCTCGCCGAAGTCCAGCAACCGTGCGAGCTGGGAGTGGCCGTGCTGCTGCACCTTGCGTGCCCGCTCCTCAAAGGCAGGCCTGTCCTTCAACGGCTCCAGCAGCACATGAAAATGCACAAAGACATGACGCTGCAGATCGAAGGCGAGCACGCCCACCTGTTCCGCGGACCGTACCACCTCGATGTTTTTCCCCTCGGCTTCTTGCGCGATGAGGTAATGTCGGAATTGCGTGGGACCCGGCATGCTTTCGATAGGCCTGACAATCGGCATCCTTGAGGGAATTTGCAACCGGTGAGTACGGGGATGCAGGATGAATGATACTCGCATCGCCGGAAATGCGCGGCACCTGCGGGCTTTTTTAGCAGCATGATCCCGCGGGTTTTCTTCCTCTTGCGATTCTCAGGACAAAACGCCATCATGCGCCTGTTGAAGCAACACACATGAGGAAGCCGCGGTCATGAATCTTTCCCCGCACCTGGGTTACGAAGAGGAGGCGCATGCTGGGGGCAAGATCCTCAAGTTCGCTGGTGAAGCAGATTTTATCGCGGTGCCTGCGGTGCGGCAACTTCTGAAGGGGCTGTTGGGGCAAAAGATGCCGCTACTGATTGTGGACCTCTCCGGCGTGACCTTTCTCAACACGCCCTTTTGGGCGGCGATGCAGCGCTACCAGCTCGATGGGCATCCCGGTTCGAGACTTGCCATCTGCGGCATGAATGAGGCCCTCCGCGCGGCTTTCGACATCAATGGCGTGGGCCTGGAGTCGGCGGAAGGCGGGCGCATTGCCGTGTATGACACCTTGGAAGCCGCGACGTCCGCAGGCAACCCGGCCTGAGACAAACGGACGATTGAGATCCCCACCTGATTTCCTCCCACCTTCTCCCTTGTGAAACCAGGCAGTGAATACAGCTATCCCGGTCTCTCCACGGCCATGTTCCGCGGGGCCCTGGAACGTCCATGGCTGCCAGCGAGCATGTGGAAGGTGTTTTTCCAACGCTCCCTCTCCGTGGGGGTGCGCGCCGCGCCAACGGTCTTCCTGATGTCCCTTTGCGTGGGATTCGTGATCGCCCTGGTGCTTCAGGAGCAGCTCTCGAAGCTGAGCATGCAGGACCGCGTGCCACGGCTCATCTGGGTGATCCTGAATCACCAGCTCGCGCCGCTCCTCACGGCCACGGTTATCATCGGCCGAAGCGTGGCGGGCACGGCGGCTGAACTGGCGAACATGAAAATCGCCGAGGAGATCAAGGCGCTGGAGACGATGGGTGTGAATCTCTCCCGCTACCTGCTGCTGCCGGTGCTGGGCGCGTTTGGCGTGATGCTGCCGGTGATGACCATCTACACGGTGGGGGTGGGCTTGATCGGGGCCTTCGTCATCTGCTCTCAGACGC
>JAEYUU010000749.1 GCA_023429545.1 Verrucomicrobiota bacterium | reverse complement strand
CGTGTACCGTGCCTGCATTCAGATGCGTGAGCGGGCCACCTTTCAGTTGCTTCCATCCCGCTACTTTCTCAAACGTGTCCTTCCGATACTTGCCGATGGCGGTGTTGGAGATCACATAGAGATGCTGCTCATCCGCCGCCACGCCCTGGTGTGCCTCAGTCGCGGTGAAACGTCTCAGTTCCTCATGCTGCCATGTCGTGCTATGGGGCACTGCTGGCGGGTCCTCCGGGCCTCTTCCCTGGGGATTCGCATCCGCGGCAAACGCGTGTGAAGTGCAAGCCAGGCCCAGCCAGGCTGCGAGCAGGAGAGAGGAAGTGCGAGGGTGCAAAATCATGCGGGAGAGTACAGGGAACGCAGCCACTCTCCCCGTTCTTGACCGAACGATCGGATCTCGCTCCGGCAAATTCATTTTGGATGCATGCAACTGACCCACTGCCGCTTTGCGCAAGCGAGCGCCGGCATGGGATTTCCGCTCTGCAAGCATTGGCGAAGAGGGAACAGTTTTAGGTCCGCAGTCGACACCACATGCGAAGCTTCATCGTGAGCTCACTGATTGACATGCCCCTAGGTCCCCCCGAGGACCTCGCACACGCGAGGTGGCGGGTGCGGTTCTTCAAGCACCTTGTCGAGGAGCACCGCACCCATCAGCTCCCCCAGGACGAACAGTGGTCCCGCGAAGACGCGGAGTATTCCAGCCATCTCACCTGCGCGGAAGAGGCCCTGTCGGACATGGAGGCATCGCGGACACCCCGCGCCTCCGAAAATCCGCTCAAGGAGTGACAGCGCCAAGGGTGCTAGGGACGGGGCTGACAAGCATTCACACAGGTATGCACCAACCTCGGCCTCAAGCAAAGTCCTTGATGCGCAACTTGCTGATGTGCCATGTCACACCCAACGCCACTGCGGCGCACGTCAGGTCGGTGTCATTCCGAAGCAGGCGGTGCTGCAGTGCTGCATCACCGCGAACTGATGCTGGTGCCTCTCAATGGCAATCGCTCCAGATGTGATGAGGTTGTTCGTCTTCGCGTCCGTAAATTCTCCGTTCCACCGGGTTCAGGTCGCGAGGCTCAAAATGAACAGCGCTGCGTGTATTGTTTAGAATTACCGTAAAATCAACAGGTCCATTGGTCTCCCGGGATGCGTATCATTGATTGAATCCCCTGATGCCAGATGAACCCTGTACGCCTGCGGTTGGACAACTTGGCGCATGCTCATTGGCGCGTGAAATTTCTGAAGCGTCTCCTTGATGTGCATCGCGCCTGCGCCAACAGAACCAATACCGAATGGCTCCTCGAAGAAGCCAATCTCCTCCAGCGCATTGCCGCCGCGGATGACGAACTCACCCTGCGGAAGCGCGAGTCCTCTGGCTTGAACGGGAACGAACGTGCCACCGGGTAACCGCCGGTACCACTGTGCGCCACGCGCTGGCATCGACCACCATCATGATTAGGAACCCGTGACGGTCAGCATGCGCGTGCATTAAACAGGTGGAAGTAGGAAGGATTTATGCCGCCATTCATTTTTGCTTTATCTTCCCCTGATGGCCTCGACACTCCCGCGCCTCACCTCTATGTTTATTACCATGAAGGTGTTGCTCGCATTCCTCGTCACCCATGCCCGTCATGGACTGCCCGTACTTTTCGGTGCCATGGGCTGCCTGGCCGTCACCTCTTGCTCCAGCCCACAAGGCGTCACCAGCATTACACCCACGCGCACGGTTCCCATTTCCACGTACTCCAAGACTTCCACGGCCATGCTCGTGTCCAAGTCGGATGACGGGACCGCTGGCTACCGTCTTTGGGATGTGCGAATCGGAAGATACCCCGAGTTCCTCCCGGACTTTGGCAATCCACCGCCCTGGGGCGTCCGTGCGCCGGCGCTCGGCCAGACCTACCGCGTCGTCCGCGTGCTGAACCGCGGCAAACGTTACGAGACGCATGATGGCAGCATCTGGGCCATCCAGTCCCCCTACCACAAGGAGGCTCGCTACAGCATTCGGCGTGGTACGTTGCTTTATCCGATCACAATGGACCGGAAATATTTCACCTGCATCGTCGGCACCGGTCCGAATGACGAGGGAGCTGTTGTCGCCTGGCTGGAAAAGTAGGGTCGATCATGGTGTGCGACGGGGCAAGGGGAATCCATGCGTCGCCCGACGAGGCCTGGTCATGGCGAGAACCGTTTCACGTGGCTGCATTTGACCGCGTGAGAGTGGTCGTGCGTGATAGTCCGGAGAACTCTCTATCTCCGTCCTCCCGAGTGCACATCCGCCTACCTATATGAGCGAGAGCCTCCGGGTTCAGTGTAGATCCGTGTGCGGAGGTTTTCTCCGCAAGATAGTGCATCTCCTCGGGTTTACACGCCACGTCATTCCGCCCCCCCACCGGAGCAGAAAATGGGTGGAGATTTGTTTTCCCAGCAGGCGTCCGGCAGGGGATCGGGAAGCGATTGGGTGGGGTGCTCATGAACTCCCACAGGGCCAAGTTGCTCGCTGACCTTAGCGCCATGGATTTCCTGCTGCAGCGGGAGATGCCTTTGAGTGAGGGACGACAGGCGCTCGCCCTCCTGCTTTTGGAGTCCATCCGCAGTGGAGTGGAGGGAACCGCGCAAGCATGTTTTTTTGCCGATGAACTATCGCCCGCTGTGCGCTCGGTGTTTGAGGGCAGCTTCGTATTGCGCAGCCTGACCAGTTCCCTTGAAAAAGCTGGAATCGCGGATGGCCGTGCGGTCGCCAAGGATTCCTTGTCGCATCGGGTGCGGGAGGTAATCCAGCAATTGAGAAAGGCGGTTCTCAGCGGAGCGCTGGTGAAATGTGGCACATGATGACATGGCATGAGTGGTTGTTTCTCCCATGCAAATTTTTCCATGACAGCCGCATCGAAGCCGGGCTTCGATTCACGGATGGAGGCTGAAATGGATAAGACCGACATCAAATCGAAGCTGCTCGCCGCCTGCGTCCAGGCCGGCCCGCGCTTTACCATGCGGGAAGTGTTGGAGCATCTTACCCGCGTTGGTTCATTCCAAGGTTCCGAAGATTCACTGCTGATATCCTTTTCAGACGCGTGGGTGGATCTCATGCAGGCGCAAGTGATTGTGCAGGCAAGTGGTGAGGAGCCTGAGGAGTACGAGCTTGCTCCAGACCGGACGTAGCAGCAGGATTGCGTGTATCCTTTAGCCCGGGTCATGACTCTGCCACTCTTGGTATATCGAGAGACGATGGAAACGTCCTCGCTGTGCTTCGTCTGGTCAGCAAATCCAGCGGCCACTCCCGGCGGAGACCCTGAGGCTTCCGGTCCGGAGGCGGTGATCCCAGAAGGATGCGGTGGACCGAAGCGGGCTGATGTGAAGAGGGCGCACAAACCGCCACTCCTTCAGGTTGCGCACCGTCACGCCGGTTACATTTCCACCGTGTTGCCCGCGGACCGCATCGGCGGCTCATCGAGGCCCATGAGCATGTGTTCCCAGCACATGAGCACATAGGCCAGCGTACGGTCATGAGCCTTTATGGCGCCGCCAACGCTGTCTCGCAGGTGCAGGAGATCATCCACCACCTGCTGGGGCGTCAGGCTCCCCCAAGCAATAAGGTGATGCCCCAAACCGGATGACCAGCGTGAGTTCGTTGGCGACTCGTACACTGAGCGTGCGATCACCTTGCTAAATGATGAGGCATGCTGCGAATTGCCTTGGGACAGAAAGGCCACGGTGGCGCGGGCAACGTCTTCACGAATTCGGCAGGTGGTGTGCATGGAGGGCTCACGTGAGTCGTTCACAAGAGAGCTTGGTCAACCTAGAATTCCTGTTAAAAAAGGTGCCATTGCACCTTTCGTTCGGTTGCAATCTAGAGCAAAAGGCAATTCGGGGCAAGCGTTCTTTCGAATTGGAAATAACCTTTTGAGGGCGGAAGGAATGATGATGCAGGATGCACGAGACTTCCTCTGCTGATGTTCAGGGTCCGCGGGCATGTCCCCCACCTGCCAGCACCGGCGAGGGCAGCCTCAGCTTTCCTTGGGTGCTTCCTTCTCCTCATGCAGCCACTTCGTGAAAAGAAAGCCATGGTTCTGCGCGGCCGACTCCTCCATGTTCAGTACCGAGGCACGAGGGAACTCGGAGAGGAGATGGCCGTCGCGAAAGAAGCGGAGCATGCCGTCCCCCTCCACAAAGCTGTC
>JAEYUU010000696.1 GCA_023429545.1 Verrucomicrobiota bacterium | reverse complement strand
CCCCCAGATCACGACGACAAATCCCACGACCGTGATAATGGCAGCCCAAGTGTTGGTGATGCCGCGTTCAATACCCATGGGAGACCATGCGAAGATGATGCCCAAGGCGACTACGGCGCCGAGCAGTACACCACCCAGGTCCGGCGTACTCCAGTGATTGGTGGAGCCGGCCTTTTTTTCATCCTCCCACTTGTCTGACTCGGGGACGAAGATTCGAATCAGGAAAATGAGGATGGCGGGGAAGGCGCCTGAGATCATGAGGAAGCGCCAGGCTCCATGCGCGAAGAGGTAGTCATTGAGCTTGGGGGACGCGCCAAGCGCGGTTGACCAGTCGGTGATGGTGCCGATGAATGCGCTCATGCCCAGGCTGAGTAGAGCCACCAGCAGGTAGCCGATATTCGCTGCTGCACCGATGGCGCCCGCCACCCAAGCACGGTTGCCTTTGGTCCAGAGTTCATTCACGAGCGCTACGCCGAGCGCCCACTCACCACCCATGCCGAGGGAGGCCACAAAACGCAGGAGCGCAATCTGCCATGCCTCCGTGGCGAAACCGCACAGTCCCGTGAAGATGGCGTAGGTGAAGATGCTAAAGGTCATGGCCTTCACCCGACCAATGCGATCGCCCAGCCACCCGAAGAAGACACCCCCTGTGGCTGCTCCCACCAAGAACGTGGCGATAATCACGGTGAACCAATTGTTCACGACATTGGCGAGATCTGCTGCCGGGTATGACTTGGCGAGCAAGTCAGTCAATGCCGGCCTCCCGATCAGCGGGAACAGGCCCATTTCAAATCCATCAAACATCCAGCCGAGGAAGGCGGCCAGGAGAGCCATGTTACGGGAGCGATTATGCGACATGCGGGAGTGTGTGGGAGCAGGGAGTATGGGTGATGCGCCGGGAAGTTGAAGGGAAATGTAAACAGACCCGGAGGAAGATCCTTGCGCCAAGTCACAAAAAAGCCGCCGCAAGTGACGTGCCTGCGGCGGCTGAATGGATTTTGCTTATTGTGGATTAAATGAATCCGCGCCTCCGCGCTTAGTCCTTAGTCCACCAAGGTGGCGGCCATGACCATCGCGGAGGGACGGCTGGCGGCTGGCGTTTCGGCGGCTTCTTCCGCCGGAGCTTCCAGCAATTCGAGGTGGAGCTGGGCCAGATCACGCACCTGCTCGGCGGTGAAGGTGCCGTTCCAGTTCTCATACCGGAGCACGGTGCCGGGATCGCGATCCCCATCCCACACGCGCACGAGGTAGCGGGCGGGCTGGTAGCACTCACGCTCACGGAAGAGCGGACCATGCCCACCGGTGAAGTAGGTGGTCAGCGACTCGCGGTCGTGAATCCTCTGCCCGGCGGGAAGAAGTTCGCTCAGCAGGCCGAAGATGCAAGCGTGTCCACGTCCGTCCGTGTAGCTGCCGCGGACCAGCCGCTGCACATTGTCCCGAAGGTGCTGCACACAGGCCGGGTCAAATTTGGAAAAACAATAGAGGGCGTCCCCGATGATTTGTGGATGCAGATTGCGGAGGGAGGGTTTGGCCTCACTGAGATGGGGTAGGGAGGTATTCATGGCAGTGGCAAGGTTTGGGGGTTAGTTCACAGCCTGTGGTTTTGGTGGGGGCCTTTGTGCATGCACCAGACACCTCACCCGTTCATATTGACAATCGCGCGCCGCAGCGGCTCAGGCCTTTTTCAAGAAAATTTTTTCTCAGCACATGAAAAACCCTTGCGGCTGAAGGACGTTTGTGTTGGGGGCGCGCACTAAATCCGGCGTCACCCTGCCGTCGTGGGCAGGGCGTCACAGATGACCTTGGTATCGGTGAACTGCCGGAAGCGCGACACCCGGCCTTCCTGGAGCTCGAAGAGGTGCACCGTGGCTGCCTGGAAGGACCGGCCGGAGATGCGGTGCGTGCCCCGATAGGTGCCGACCACCGTGACACTGCTGCCCGCATCAAGATATTGCTCGATGTCGAATCCGAAGCCCTCCCACCGGCCGGTATTTCCCTCGAACACTCCCTTGATGATGGCATCCGCCCCTACCCACGTGGCCCCTCCGGGAAAGCCCTCGCTTTGAATCCAGGCGATATCCGGAGTGCAGAGTGCGCGAAAGGTGTCGTAGTCCTGGGAGCGGTACGCGCCATAGAGTGCCTGGATAGTTTCGATGCTGGTCATGGGGTGAGGAGAAGTGGCGGATGCAATTGCAGAGTGTGCATGTTGGGAATGTGAAGATGCATGCACATCGGGGACATGCTGGATTGATTTACGTCTCAACTTGCCCACCAGTTTGCCGAACGAGGTTGGATGCTGGTTCTTCTGGTCGTTCTTGATTCGATTTGACGGAGCCGCAGGTTGCTGCCCACTTCTGCGCCCCGTGAATTTTGTCTCCAACCAACTCCTGTTCCTCGCCTCCGGCACCACCGCTGCTGCGCAAGCGTCACCAGACCCCGCCAGTCCGACCAGGCTGCTGCTGCTTACGGCGGGCGCGATCGCCTTGATCGTGGTGCTGATTGCAAAGCTGCGCATCAATGCCTTTCTTGCCCTGCTCTTCGCGGCGTTGCTCGTGGGGTTAGGCTCAGGCATGGCGCCCTCCGCGGTAGGCGGTGCTTTCCAGACCGGCATGGGCAAGACACTCGGTGGCATCGCAGGCATCTTGGGACTGGGCACCATGCTCGGCGGATTGCTCGCAGCATCCGGTGGCGCAGGCGTGCTCGCGCAAAGTCTCGTGAAATTCATGGGACCGAAGCGCGTGCACTGGAGCCTCATGCTTCTCGCGCTCGCGGTGGGCTTCACCACGTGGTTCGCGGTGGGTCTCGTGATGCTGGTTCCCATCCTGCTGAACCTCACGAAGGAGACCGGCATGCCGTTTCTCAAGCTCGCGCTGCCGCTGCTCGCCGTGCTTTCCATCATGCATGGCGTGATGCCTCCTCACCCCGGACCGCTGGTGGCGATAGAGCAACTGCACGCGAATCTCGGCATGGTGATCCTCTGGGGCCTCGTCGCGGCCATCCCCATGGCGGCGATTGCGGGACCGATGTTCGCGAGTTGGGCCGTGCGCCGTGTGAAGGTGGTTCCACCGGAACCGCCCGTGGCGGACCTGGCTGCGGAGCAACGCCCCAAGCCTTCGCTCGGTCGTACTGTCGCGGCGCTGGCTCTGCCGGTGGTGCTCATCCTCACGCATACGCTCGCGGAACTGGTGACCCCTGCCGGGCATCCGGTGCGCGACATTACCGGCATGATTGGCAATCCCACGCTGGCTCTCGGCATTGCCGTGCTTTTTGCCGCATGGGCCTTCAACTTCACGCGCGAGGAGGCGCTCAGAATCGGTGAGAAATCATTGGGACCCATCGGCATGACGTTGCTCGTGGTGGGCGCTGGTGGCGGTCTCAATCAAATGCTGGGCGACAGCGGTGCGGCCAAGGCCATTGGCGACGTGGCGGCCTCGGCGCACCTGCCGCCCATGGTGTTTGGCTGGATGTGCGCCGCGCTGGTTCGTGTGGCCACCGGATCAGCCACGGTGGCTATTACGGCGGCGTGCGGCCTGGTCGCTCCGCTGGCGCTCAGCACCCCGGGAGTCAATCTCGAGTTGCTCGTCGTGTGCGTCGGTTGCGGCTCCCTTTTCCTCTCCCACCTTAATGACGCC
>JAEYUU010000627.1 GCA_023429545.1 Verrucomicrobiota bacterium | reverse complement strand
GTCGACTGCCATTCACGACTTTTTCATGGGTGGCAATTTATCTCTTCATGTACATACACGAGCTGGGCGCGCACTACACGTACTCGAAGGTGCCGTACGACCAGTGGGCGCAGTCATGGTTCGGTTTTTCGCTGAACGGTTATTTCGGCTGGGAGCGCAATCACTTCGACCGCTTCGTGCACCTGGCGTACGGACTGCTGCTGGCGCTGCCGCTGAAGGAAATCCTCACCGGATGGTGCGGCACGCGCGGCTTCTGGAGCTGGTTCCTTGCACTCGATGTCGTGATGTCCTCCTCATGCTTCTACGAATTGCTGGAGTGGGCGGCGGCACTGGTCTTCAGCGAGGAGGTGGGCACCGCCTACCTTGGCACGCAGGGCGACGTGTGGGACGCGCACAAGGACATTGTGCTGGCGGTGCTGGGTGCCTTCCTCACCCTCGTGGTGGCCATCGCGGTGGAGGCTCGTAGACGAGGTGGCGAGTTCTGGAATGAGTGGCGGGAGAGTCTGCGGGTGAAGCGTGGTGGCAACTAAGGCTGGCTAGCTTGTCACTGTGTAGATCTATCGCCGGATCTTGTGCGGATCCTCGAGTTTACCACTTCGCGCATATACTGAACCGGTCGGGAACCGATGCGCCAGCTTCCAAATCAAGTGGGCGGAGATCTTGTGGAACTGGCACGTGGTAGGCCGCCGGAACCCGGAAGCTCCGCTCCGCCTCCGCCCGCTCTAGTTAGGAAGCCGGCGCATAAGGCACGCTGCAAATCCTTCTGCGTCATGCGCGCATCATCCGCGATCAAGCCCGCGAGATACATGGCGTCATAGTTGCCGCTATCATAGATGATCCAGCGCGAGCTGGTGGTCCTTCCTGATGCGCTTCTGGATCTTTTTCAGCTCGCTGATGGCCACGCCAAAGCACGGCTCCTTCACGCCGTGATTGTTCATGAGAACTCTCTTGTAACTCTCTTTCCCGAGCGGCTTCAGCTCGGGAAAGATCGATTGGACGGTCGGCATGGCGTGCGTTGTGGTGCAGGCAGGCCTTCGCGCGAGGTGCTATGAAAAACTGATGTGATCTACTACACCATTCCGCGCAGCTCCTCGAGCGCCTGGCGGGTGCGGATGATGCCCTCCTCCTCGGAGTGTTTCTGGCCTTCGTATTCCACGCCGATGTAGCCGGTGTACCCGCCGGCCACGACGATTTTGATGAGACGCTCGAAGTCGAGCGTGATCTCACGGGGCTCGCGGCGGTCTTCCGTGTAGAACTTGCCGGCACCCGTGTCCCAGTCGAACGACTTCGCGCTCACGGCCTGCTTCACCCAGGGCATGAACTCACGCAAACCCTGGTAGGGATTGTAGAGTTCCGCCTTTTCGCGGTTGGTGTAAAAGTTGCCGAAGTCGGGGAGGATGCCCACGCGCGGATGATCGGCCTGCTTCATCACCTGGGTGAGCCACTTGCCGTTGGATGAGAGTCCGCCGTGGTTCTCCACCACGACGAAGAGGCCGCGCTTGTCGCCTTCCACACACAGGGCGTGCAGGCCATCTGCTGCGAGCTTGGCCTGCTCATCCCAGCTCAGCTTCGGATCGCTGGCGGCATTTACGCGGATGCTGTGGCAGCCGAGGAACTTCGCGGCATCCAGCCACTTGAGATGGTTCTCCACCGTCTTCTTGCGCTTCGCTTCATCGGGGTCGCCGAGATTGCCTTCCCGGTCGCACATGATGAGCAGGCTCTTCACGCCTTCGCCCTCCGCGCGCGTCTTCATTTCACCGAGATAGGATTTGTCCTCCGCCTTGTCCATGATCATCTGGTTCACGTACTCGATGCCGTCGATGCCCAGCTTCTTCGCGGTCTTGGCGAAGTCGAGATTGTCGAGCGGTTCCGCGCCAGCCTTCTTGAAGAAGCGTTTGTTGAGCGACCACTGCGCGAGGGAGATTTTGAAGGGTTCCTTCTTTTCCGCGGCGAAGATGCTGGCGGCAGGCTGGGACAAAGCAGCAGCGCCAAAGACGGCGGCGCGTTTCAGAAAAGAGCGGCGGCTGGGAGATAGGGAAGAAGCATTCATGGCGGTGATGGAGCGGAATCGGGACGTGATGCTGAGCGATGCCGGCGAGATGCACAAGGCTCAAGTTTCAAGGCGATCGTTGGGTCAGGAGCGTCGCTTGTCGGGGTCTCGTCTTCGGGCTCACCTATCGCACCTTGGCGGCCTGCCATCCTCCTTCACCGGTCTTTGCCAGCGAAAGAAAGCCTTTTGCATCCACACGGCCGCCCTTCTTTTCATAGAAGGCGAAAAGCCAAGAGTCAGGAGTGGGGGGCAGATCCACGAGGATACGCGGTTCCGTGTCGCTGCTCGCCAGCGCGGCTTCCACGGCTTCCCTCCACTGCGATGCAGACATGTCTCCGTTGAGTTCTTGCACATGTTCCGACGTACCGAGTGCGTCTGCGATGGCATACCGCCCGCCGCCATGCTGTGTGGCGGCGAGTTCCTCCCACCGGGAAAACTCCAACCGGGGAATGACCGCGCCGGGAGGCAGCGGACTGGGGTCGAGCAGCCAGGCATCGGGGAAAACCTGCAGCAGCGATTCTAAGTGATCACGACGGAGCACCGATTCCCACACGGGACGAAGCGGACGCAATCGTAGCAGCGCCAGCCAGAGTGGAGCTTGCGCCTCGGGGGATGCCGGCAGCAGTGGCGGAAGGACCTTGGGCGCTTCAGGATCCGTCTGGCGCCAGAGGGACAAGGACGGCTCCGCCACCTCTGCTGGCAGCATCACCGAGCCGATGCGGACGTCAACGTCGCTTCTGGTCAGGGCGGTGACGAAGATGCCGTCTCCTTGCAAAATTGCCGGGACCCCAGGGTCTTTCCCCAACCAACGTCTCAAGGATGCGAAGGCGTCATCTTGGACAATGCGCCGCTGCACAACCTCGCGAGCATTCAGAAAGCGTTCCAGTTTATGTCCGAGGGATCGGAGCGATGCCCTTTGCGCCTTGCCGACTTCACACGCTGGACCGGGAGCCGAGCGCAAAAGTGCCCCAGAGCCTGCCAAATGATGAAGATCTGCGGAAAGATAGGAAGTCATGAGTTTCTCGAGGGCATGTGACAATTATGAATGGAGCTTTAGGAGTTTGCGTTTGCGGTGATAAATCAAACTTTACATAATTCTGCTAATTATGAGAATGGATGCGCCTCCCATTCGATCGCCTTTCCCACGAAGGAGCTCCATTGGACTCACCTTGGTGGAACTGCTCATGACTATTTCCGTGATTGGACTGCTGGCAGCCATCGCCATCCCCCAGATTTCCGCTTTGGCGAATGGCGATGCCCAAGAAGCAAGACACCGCAGGAATGCCCAGGAAATCGCCGCCGTTTGTGCTGGCGCGGATGCCGCTGGCCTGACCTTTGTGGTACCGGGTAATCTGGACCAGACAGTTCGCAACATCATGGAGGGCGGCAGTCCTAAAGACGGTCCGTTCAAAGGCAAGCAGTTCGCGGTCAAGGGGTTGGTGAATGAGGATGTGTACGGGGTGAAGAAGTATCTTTCGTTGAGCAAGGGAGGACTGAGCTACAACAGCGCCGGCACCGGAGCCGCGGCCGAACTGGACCCCTAACTGGACCGCTGACACACAGGGCACCAGCAGGCCGTTCTCCCGCGCACGGATTCGCGGACCAGTTCCGCCTCGCACCGGGGGCAGCAGTGCCCGTCTTCCCAACGGTAGCGGAAGAGCCAGTTGAGCGGCGTATCATCCCAATCCACGCCGATGGTCTCGAGGGCGACGCGGCACACCTTGCGACTGGTACGGTGCAGAGCGCGGAGGGCCTTCTCGTCCAGCGACCCTCCCAGAATGTGCGGCGGCAATTTCATCTGCCAGAGGATTTCGTCTGCCATCCAGTTTCCGATGCCGGGAAACCATCGCTGATCCAGCAGCAGCGCCTTGAGAGGAGTGCGGGCGTGCCGCGAAAGGATTTCTCGCAGCCGCGGCACGGTGAAGCCGTCATCCATGGGCTGCGGCGGCAGCTCCAGCCACGCCGGAGGAGGGGACTTCCCCTCGTGATGCAGGACTGAGCCGAACTGGCGGGGATCCGTGAACACCAGCGCGTGCGTCCGCGTGTGCAGCACGAGGTGGTCGTGACGGGCCGGCTCATGTGGCTGCGCCCTGGCGGAGAGCTCCCCGGTCATGCCGAGGTGAATGGTGAGCCACTGGCCCCGGCTGAACTCGAAGAGCATCTGCTTCCCGTGGGTGCGCGTGCGCAGCAACTGCGCGCCGGGCAGACCTTCCGAAAGCGCGGCCGTGTCGCAGGCGCGGAAGACTCTCGTCTTCGAGCGCACATCGAGGGCGGTGATGCGTTTCGCTTTCCCCGCATCCCACTGCTTCGCGTAGTAGAAGACTTCCGCGAGCTCAGGCATGCGGCATCATAGCGTCACGGATGCAGTCGGGTCAACCCCTACGCCTCTGTCAGCTTGAAGACGCGCTTCGCATTCTCCGCAAGAATCTTCCGTTGCGCACCCTCGTCCGGCACGAGCTTGCGGATGAGCGCAATCATCTTGCTGCCGCAGCAGTTTTTGTCCTCGGGTGTGCCCAGCACGTCCTGGCAGTCGCTGCCGTAGAGGAGCTTGTCCTGATGCCTTGCAAAGAAGGCTGCACCGTGCTCTTCATCGCGCGTGAAGGCGTTGAGCCCGGAGCCCGCGGAGAGGTCCGCGAAGAAGTTCGGGTAGTTCGTGAGCCACTTGTCAGTGAGTCCACCCGGCGTGACTTTTCCCTTGGGGTATAGGTCTTCCTGCTTGTGCGCGGCATCCACATTCCCCCAAGTGGTCTGGGCGTGGGCGATGAAGTTCACCGTCGGATATTTTTCCAGCACTTTGTAAAAGCGCTCGTAGCCGAGGTTGTACGTCTTGTGCTGGAAGTGCAGCAGCACGGGCACGCCGTATGCCTTCGCGAGATCATACACCTTCAGGCTCACGGCGGAGTCACATTCCACGCTGAACTTCTGTTCGCCGATGCCGCACGCGCCGAGCTTGAGGTACTTCTCCATTTCAGCGACGGCACTGTCCAGGTCAGTGACCTCATTGGCGCAAAACACAAACTTTTCCGGATATTCCTTCACAAGCCGGTAGGCGGCTTCGTTGCCCAGCACGCGTGCCGCGAGGCCGAAGGACTTCCCATTGTGCGTGGAAGGGCGCAGCGCATCTGAGCCCGCCGGAAGCAGAATGGTCTTGGTGACTCCCATCGCGCCCTGATGGTGGATCATGTCCGCATCCGTGCGGCCGTGGTAGTTCGTGTGCTGATGGATGTCCACGATCTCCGGACGTGTCCCGGGGGACGGTGACGAAGATGCCTGGGTCTCCGGCTTCGCCTCGGCAAAAAGCTGCCTGGCCGTCTTGGGATCCTGTTTCTCGCAGGAAGCGCCAAGCAAGGCAGCGGAGGATGCAACAATCCAGCGGCGGCGGGTGAAGGGAGCGGGCATGAGAGGCTTACGGTGGGTGCCGGGGCTTTTTTCTTACGGGGCCGCGTCTGCTACAGGACTACCAGTTCCCGTTACAGGAGCATTGCCTCGTGGTGCTGCAGTTGTCATGATGGAGCAATGGAAAAACAGCCGGCTGGCACACAGGCATCGTTGGGCGAAAGGCGCCAGTGCTGGCTGGCAACGTGGGTGGAGCCGAGACGAAATCTGGCAATCCCCGGTGGAACAAGCAGGCGAGCCCTGCCTCCGACAGCCCAACTCCTGTCGGATTCTCCTTGCTCGGGGAAATAGTGAGCCCGTGTAAACCAATGTTCCGAGCCGGGTTTCCACCGGAAGATTAGCCCGCGAAATGCGTTTCTTTCTCCCGTGATTTTGCGCTTTTCGCCCGTTCGTTCCCGCCCCGCCGCCCTCCTGGCCGCGGTGTCTCTGGGTGGCGTGATGACTGCCCGCGGCGCGGATGTTTCCTTCAGGAATGACGTGCAGGCAGCCATCGCCAAGGCGGGTTGCAATCTGGGCACGTGTCATGGCAATGCCACGGGCAAGGGCGGGTTCAAGATGTCCCTGCGAGGCGATGATGCGGACTACGACTTCGCGGCACTGGTGCAGGATGTGAGCGGCCGGCGGGTGAACCTCATGGAGCCGGAGCGCAGCTTGCTGCTGCAAAAAGGCACCCAGGCGCTGGCGCATGAGGGTGGTAAACGTTTCGACAAGAACTCGTGGGAGTACGCCGTGCTGCGTGACTGGATTGCCCAGGGAGCGCGCCGCCACACACCAGGCGAGCCGGAGCTGCAGAAGCTGGAGGTCACCCCGAGGGAGCAGATCGTGGTGGAGCCGCAGGCCGTCATACAACTCAAGGCTGTGGCCACTTTCTCCGATGGCACGCAGAAAGATGTGACCAAGCAGGCGGTGTACGAGCCTGCGCAGGTGGGCCTGATCAAGGTGAACAAGGAAGGCAAAGTGGAGAAGCTCAAGGAGGGCGAGCCAACCATCGTGGTGCGCTACCTGAACAAGCAGCAGCCGGTGCGCCTGGCCTTCATCGCCGCGCGGCCGGAGTTTGTCTGGACGCCCACGCCGCAGAACAACTTCGTCGATCGCCAGGTGTTCGCCAAGCTGAAAGCCCTGCGCATGAACCCCAGCAAGCGGTGTACGGATGAGGTCTATTTCCGCCGTGTGTATCTCGACCTGTGCGGAGCCCTGCCGACGGCTGAAGAAGCAAAGGCCTTCGTGGCGGACAAGTCAGCCGATAAACGCGCCCGCTTGGTGGACGCGCTCATGACCACGCCGGCGTTTGCGGATTTCTGGGCGGTGAAGTGGGCGGATGCTCTACGCGTGGAGTCGCGCACCATGGACGTGAAGGGCATGACCGCCTTCCACGCATGGATTCGCGACGCGGTGGCGCGCAACATGCCGGTGGATAAATTCTGCCACGCAGTGCTCGCGGCGCAAGGCAGCACCTACGAGGTGCCACAGACGAATTTCTACCGCGCGATGCGTGAGCCCAATGCGCGGGCAGAGGGCATTGCCCGTGTCTTCCTCGGCACGCGCCTGCAGTGCGCCCAGTGCCACAACCATCCCTTCGACAAGTGGACGCAGGATGACTACTTCCAGTGGAGCGCCGTGTTTTCCCGCGTGGACTACAAGATCATCAGCAACAAGATCGAGGACAAGAGCGACAAACACCGCTTCAACGGGGAGCAGGTGGTGCAAATCTCCAAGTCCACCAAGCTGATCAATCCACGCACCGGTGAGCAGGCGAAGGCAAAGCTTCTGGGAGCGGCGGAGCTCGATGCCAGGGTGCTGGAGCAGCAGTCCGATCTGAATGCCGCGGCCGATTGGGTGACCAGCCCGACGAATGCGCTCTTTGCCCAGGCCCAGGTGAACCGCATCTGGTACCATCTCATGGGCCGTGGCCTGGTGGATCCGGTCGATGATTTCCGCGCCACGAATCCCGCCTCACATCCGGAGCTGCTCAAGAAACTCGCGGAGGAGTTTGTACAGAGCGGGTATGACATGCGCCATGTCATCCGCATCATCATGCAGTCGCGCACCTACCAGCTCAGCAGTGAGCCGAACGCGACCAATGTGGCAGATACGACCAACTTCGCCTACGCCTATGTGCGCCGGCTCACCGCGGAGCAGCTCTTCGATGCCCTGCACCAGGGCCTCGGCGCGCAGGCCCGATTTGAAGAATTCCCCAAGGCCACGAAGGCGGTGCAGATCCCCGGACCGCTGAACCGCCGCAAGAGAGAGGCCGGCAAGGATGACGGCATCGCCTTCCTCGCGCAGTTCGGGCAGCCACCGCGCCTGCTCGCCTGCGAATGCGAGCGCACGGATGAGACCACCATGGGCCAGTCCTTTTCCCTCATCAGCGGACCTCAGGTGAACAACCTGTTGAAGCGCAAAGACAATGTGCTGGGCCGCCTGCTGGCAGAGAAAAGCGATGACGCTGCGAAGATCGAATCACTCTACTGGAACGTGCTGACGCGAGCGCCTTCGGCAGAAGAGAAGCAGGCTATGTCCACCCTGCTGATTCAAGCCAGGGACAAGCGCGCCATGCTCGAAGACCTCGCGTGGAGTCTGGTGAACGCGAAGGAATTTGTACTGAGGAAATAGAGCAATCCCCAAGCGGCGGATTCGCTCTCGGCCCTTTCACGGCAGCGCCAAGGATGACTGCGCGTGGCGCCATGGCAGAGGCAGGCGCGTCTCTGAAGGCCGGACGGATTGGGGGGAGGATATCGAGTTGCTGTTCCCCGTGTTCCACGACGTGTTGATGGCGAAGAGAAACGGGGGGATGCCTACGGTGTCACACTACTCACCCGGCTGATAGCATGAAGCTTCCTTCCTTCGTCCGCGGGAGATGACATGCATCCAGCGTTCTGATTCTATTGTTCATGGCGGGCGGGACAAGATGATGTCAGCCTCTACCTCACCAGCGATTCAATCATCACCAATGCCAGTCATCACGCCGAGTCCCACCACCGTGTTCCACCTCCCCCGCACCCAAAGTGATGCAGGGGGCATGGAGGTGTCGTCATGAGTGATGTCATCTGTTGGTTCTTTGGCCGGTCAGGTGCGGGCAAGAGCGCACTCTCCTCCAGCGTTGTGCAACGGTTGCGCGCGGAGGGGCGCTCCGTTTATCTCGTGGATGGCGATGAGCTGCGTTCCGGCGTATGCGCGGACCTTGGCTATGATGATGCAAGCCGCACGGAGAATCACCGCAGGGCGGCAGAAATGGCACGGCTCGCGCACATGCAGGGCCTGCTCGTGGTAGGTGCCACCATGTGTCCGGCACGGCATCACCGGGCTCTTCTGAGGGACATCCTCGGAGATCGCCTGAAGCTGATCCATGTGAAGGCAAGCCACGAAGTGTGCGCCATGCGTGATCCGAAAGGATTATACCGAAGGGCGCGGGAAGGACTCGTGGACAATTTCGCTGCCCAGACATTCCAGGAACCGATCGAAGATGAGGTGGATGGGGTCATCGACACTGGCGCCAGCGATCTTGAAGCCTGCTGCGATGCCGCCTGGGAGCTGGTGAGGCGTCTGCGGTAAATGCTGAGGCGGGGGACGCGTCAGCACACACGCCGTACGATGACGAAGATGGCCTTTGGATGAGGCTGGCGTGTGCCATGAAACTCCGTGGTCCACCCATCGACCCGTTCGTAATCAGGTCCGAGGAGTTCCAGCACGTCACTCTCCGAAAACCGGAAGGGACCCGGCCTTGGAGGTTCCTCCATACTGAAGCATTTGAGGAAGAGCAGGCCGCCCACAGCGAGGATTCTCGCGAGGGACATCCGATAGGCCGGGCGCTGCGCCGGGGGAATGACATGCAAGCAGCCCCGATCGATGACGAGATCGAAAGTTTCCCGGAGCTGGGTATTGCAGACGTCATCCACCACACAGGTCACGCGAACGCCTTTCTCGGCGGCAAGATTCGCGGCGCAACGCATGGCCGCGGAGGAGAAATCCGTGGCCCATGCCTCAAAGTCGCGTTGCGCCAGAGCAACTGCCTGAGTCCCAGCTCCTGCTCCCAGATCGATCACGCGCCCCCTGGTGATGTCCAGCTCCTGCAATGCCAGTGCCACATCGGGATCGAGTTCGGCCCAGTGCCAGGGGAGCTTCTCCGGATGGCCTTGTCTATACAAAGGTTCAAATCCCTGGTTTGCCGCCTCAGTGATCTTATTGCAACGCGGAGCAACTAAACCGCCCCTTCCTTGACCGCATGAAGAAATTGTGATTGGAAGTCCTTCGGACCCGCCGCCTTGCTGATGCGTTGGTGGATCTGACATACGGAACCCGGTGCTCAAGGGAGGTTATTTGAACCAGAGCATCCTTCCAACGCATGACGCAGGCAATTTCAAATCCAAGATTGTGGTGGAAGCAATGGCGCGGCAGAGCCCGGGTGAAAGTCGCGAAGCATCCCTTGTATCGCGATTTCTCGAAAGCGGATACAAAGAGAAATGTGTGGCACCGGTTTGAGCGCATGGTGCAGGCACATCCTGATCGCCCTGCAGTGGCAGCACAGAAGGGGACGCTGACCTATTCCCAACTGTGGAAGCAGGCCCAGGCAATCCGGCGCGCTCTCGGTCCACCGGGTCCCCCGGTGGCCCTGCTGCTGCGTCACGACGCCTCCATGATCGCTCCCATCCTGGGCGCAGTCGCCGCAGGCAGGCCTTATGTCTATCTGGATCCTTCCATGCCAGTGGAGCGACTGCGTTTCATCCTGGAGGATTCGGGGGCGGATACCCTCCTCACGAAGGGAAGCATGCAGGTGGCAGAGGCACTTGCCAGTCCGGCAATGCATCGTCTGGATGTTGCGGAGGCGATACGGACCTGGAAGAATGCACCGGAGGTCCACGCGGCGCCGATCGACGCTTCTGCTCCACTGTGCATCAACTACACCTCAGGCACCACCAGCAAACCCTCCGGAGTCGTCCGTAGCCACCATGCGCTTCTGGTGAATATCCGGAACATGACTCATCTGGGGCGGATTTCCTCCGTTGACCGGCTGACCTGTCTGATCTCGCCGACCTTTGGAGCAGCCTTGATGGACATTTTCGGAGCCCTGCTCAACGGCGCGTGTCTCCATGTTTATGATGTGCGCAAGCAGGGCTTGGAGGACCTTCCTTCATGGATGGCAGCCAATGGAGTCACTTTCTATCATTCCGTGCCCACGCTGTTCCGATCGTTTGTGTCCATGGTGGAGGACCGCGCGGTCATGCAATCCATCCGTTTCGTGCTGCTGGGCGGAGAGCAGGTGTTCGCCTCAGATTTGGATGCTTTCCAAAGGCTGTTCTCCTCCGGTGCCGTGTTCCAGAATGTGCTGGGGATGACGGAAGGAGCGGGCATCCTTTGCAGTTACCAGGCGGATCACGGGACCAGCAATTCGGAAAGCCGTGTGCCGGTGGGGTATCCGGTACCTGAAAAGCAGATCTGGATCGCCGATGATGCCGGAGGGAAGCTGCCTCCCGGGCAGGCTGGGGAGATTGTGGTGCAAAGCCGCGCGCTCTCCACTGGATACATCAATCGCGCGGAGGCTACCCGGGATAAGTTTCGCAAGGCATCCGATGGCTCGGGCGACTGCATTTTGTTCACCGGCGATGTGGGCCGCATCCGGCCTGAGGATGGCGCGCTGGTATGGCTGGGTAGGAAGGATTCGCAGGCGAAGGTCGGCGGCATACGAATCAGCCCGGCGGAAGTGGAAGCCGCTCTCCTGAAAATCCCCCACGTCAGCGAAGCGGCGGTAACCATTGTCCAGGACGAGGGGGCTTCGGAAGAAGCCAGGGAAACACACATCCTGGCGTGGGTTATTTCCCGGGACAAAAGTTTCCTAGATCCGGATGCCCTGCGGCTTCTGCTGAAGGATCAACTTCCGGGCGACGCGATGCCTGGTAGATTCATCCAGCTGGATAAGCTTCCAGTGCTGCCCAACGGAAAGGTGGATCGCCGCTCGCTGACGCTGGATCATCCGGCCGTACGAAGAGAAGCAAGCTCCTTCCCGGTAGCGCCGAGGAATGCCACGGAGCGCACCGTGGCATCTGCCTTTGCGAGGGCTCTGGGCATGGAGAGGGTGGGCGCTTATGATCACTTTTTCGAGCTTGGGGGCGACTCGCTCGGAGCCATCAACGTGCTGGGGATCCTGTCTTCGACCTACGGTTTTGAGCTGCCCGCCGCGGCGCTTCTGCATCATCCCACGGTGGCGGTCCTTTCGGAGATGATTCCGATCTGGGCGAGGCAGGCCGCGGAGTCGGGTCACTTCTTCGGGACGCACTCTCTTCGTGCAGAGAACCTGCCGATCATCACCATGCGCACCCAGGGAGTGAAACCGCCGATCTTCATCTGCCCTGGGGGCCATGGCAGCGAGAACGAGCTACTTGTGTTTGCAAGGGTGCTGATGATGCTCGATCTGGACCGGCCCATCCATGGGTTCAGACTTTCGGGATTCGCCAGCGAGTATAAAGACATGCACTCCCTATCCGGGATCGCCGGGCGACTGGCGGATTGTTTTCTCCAGGAACATCCGCATGGGCCATCGGTCCTGATGGGTGAGTGTGGTTCGGGAGTGCTGGCGGTGGAAATTGCGCGGCGGATTCAGACAGTCGCGCCAGACCGCATGCCGGAGAAGATCATCCTGCTGGACGCCCGGACCAATGAACATCTTCGGGCGCATGGCATGCCCACGTCAGAGAGGCTGGAAGAGCTCATCCAGCCCCATCTCCAGGACTTTTTCCGGCTTCTATTCGCCTGGGACACGCCTTCCATCGAATTTCCCGTGCATCTGATCAACAGCGAGGGCTTCCTCGCCAAGGGGAATGATCCCACGCTTGGCTGGGAAAAAGTTTCTCGCGGCCCAGTTCCTGTGCACCGGGTGCCCGGTGACCACATCACCTACATCCGTGAACACGCGGGGCATGTAGCTTCCGTCATCCGCCGGATTCTTGATGAGGATGCTGCAGACGATGCATCCAGGGCTCCGAGTCCAAAGCGTCCCGATTTGGAGCGCCAGCAAATGTGCTCCGAGGGCACAATTGCCTGATTCGCGGCCTGCATGCGGGTCCCTTCCGGCCGGCCACCTGAGGCCGGAAGGAAAGACGGAGTCATGCCGCACCGTTGTTTCCATGACCATCCGGCTATATGATATAATGGGTACCTCTTAGTTTGTTCATGTCCCAGCCTTCCTTAGCGTGCAGTGATTTTCACAGCACCCGCCTGTTGAGCCGACGCTCAATCCTGCGTGTGGGTGGCATGGGACTGTTTGGCATGACGCTGCCCAAGCTTCTGGGTGCCATGGAAACCGCCAAGGTGGAGAAGCGCATGGCCAGGGCGAAGTCCGTGATCTTCCTTTTCCAGTGGGGCGGTCCGAGCCATCTGGAGACCTTTGACATGAAGCCGGATGCGCCCAGCGGCATCCGCGG
>JAEYUU010000606.1 GCA_023429545.1 Verrucomicrobiota bacterium | reverse complement strand
CACGACCGGTCTCAGGATCATGCCACACGTCCGAGGCGTACCCATCCGCCACCTCACGCAGACCGCTGCCATCGAACCCCACCACAAAACACTTCTTCTTCTTCTGCTCGGTGAAGACAACGCGTTGTCCATCCGCCGTGAGGATGGGAAGTGAGTAGGTGCCCGATTCTTGAAGGATGAGCCGCTCGCCTTTGCCATCCGCCGTGTCATAGCCCATCAGGTGGCTCTCGCTGAGGGCGACGTAGAAATCCTCTTCCACATCCGTGCGGGACCACACAAGCCGCACATGCCCGCCCGCAAAGGCCCGCAACTGCTGCGCCATGTCTGCCGGGGCATGGGGAGAGTTGTCTGCCGGCCTGGTCGCCACACTGCCTGCAGGGGCGGGCAGGATCTCCAGCGCGCTGATGAAAACGTCGTCCCCGTGGCCGCGGGTACCGCGAAACTCCATCCCTTTTCCGCCCTTCACCTCGACAATAGCCTCAAAGACAAAAGCGCGGTTCACACCGCCAGCCGCCTCACGCACACTGAGGTTTTGCACCAAATGTGCCCCATCCACCCAGAAGTCCATGCTGCGCTTCGCCACCTTCTTCCCATCCACAAAGTGCAGGCGGAGCTTGTACAGGCCGTCCGGAAGCTTGGAGAAGCGGTAGGTCACATTCGCCCGGCGCACGGACTCATACACATCCACGGGCGGCGCCCCATCCACGTGCTTCGTTTCGAGCCTGGTGTTGAACCGGTACTTCTTGCCTTTGACGATGAAATCCTTGTCGTTGACCCAGACAAGGCCGTTCTTCTTGTCCGTGATGTTGCCGCCTCCGCAGTTGATGTGGAGCGGCTTGAACTCCCTGTTCGAGGCAGCGCCCAAGACCACTGGCGCCAGCAGGAAGGCGCCTATGGTGAGCTGACGACCCATTCGCCGGAAAAATGCCAATAATGTCATGAAAAAGATACGCTCAGAAGCATAGGAAATGTCCAGACCCGGAGGAATTGCGGCCACGCCTCACTTGGCCCAAAGTGAGGACTAGATAACGATTGATCCCCTGAAACGGATGCCATCCGCGTAGAAGTCTTGCAATAACAAACTCCTCCATCCTGGTTTCTCCAGCATGCGCGCCGCCCGGGTTTCCCAACCACCTGAATCCCAGTCTTGCCGGGGCAAAGGGCAAGCGCTAATGCAGGGGAACGCATGCCCCTCATCCACCGCCTCTATCCCCTGTTCCGTCCCCTTCTCTTCCAACTGGACGCGGAGACGGCTCACGAGTGGACCGTGAAGCTGCTGCGCGCGAGCTACTTGCTGGGAATGCTGCCTGATCCCGAGCCGAACCCCGCCAAGGCTCGCACGGTGATGGGGCTGAAATTCCCGAACTGCGTAGGACTGGCCGCCGGAATGGACAAGTCCGCATCCGCTGTAGATGCGTGGAGCGCCCTGGGATTCGGCCATGTGGAAGTGGGCACCCTCACCCCACGCCCCCAGCCGGGAAATCCAACACCGCGCCTTTTCCGACTCGTTGAGCAGGAGGCCATCATCAATCGCATGGGTTTCAACAACCCCGGCATCGATGAGGCCGTGCACCGGCTGGAGAGACGCGCCAGCACCGGCATCGTGGGGGTGAACATCGGCAAGAACTTCGATACCCCACTGGAGCAGGCTGCAGACGACTATCTCATCTGTTTGCGCAAGGCCTATGCGGTGGCAGACTACGTTGCAGTAAACATCTCTTCACCGAACACCAAGGGCTTGCGTGACCTTCAGGCGGAAGAACCCATTCGCCGGCTGCTTGGAACACTCAAGGAGGAGCAAGGACGACTGGCCTCGACTCAGGGTGTCCACAAACCGCTGCTGGTGAAAATCGCGCCGGATCTGGGAGAAGAGCAAATCGAAATCCTGGCCAAGGTCTTTGTGGAATTGGGCCTGGAGGGCGTCATCGCCACGAACACGACCATTTCGCGCGAAGGCGTGAAAAAGAACAAGCTGTGGAAGGAGGCGGGCGGCTTGAGCGGAAAGCCTCTCATGCGGCACTCCACCGCGGTCATCGCCACCCTTGCCCTCGCGTTGAAAGCGGAGGCTCATGGCACCCCCCCGCCCATCATCGGTGTCGGTGGCATCATGGGAGAAATGGATGCCGAGGCCAAGCTGCAAGCCGGTGCCTCGCTGGTACAGGTGTACAGCGGATTGGTGTATCGCGGGCCCAAGCTCATAGCCGAGGTCGCGGGCATTCCCAACACCGTGTGAATCCAGATCATCCGCGGGCTCGCATCATTCGAACCGATTCAGAGCGATGAATCCCACACCACAGAACAATCCGCGCATGCCCGTGACCCTGGAACTGGAACCCGGAGATCACTGGTGGTGCCGTTGTGGGCTCTCGGGACATCAGCCCCTGTGCGACGGCTCGCACAAAGGCACCGGCATCGCTCCGTTGAAATTTCACATCGCCGAAAGACGCCGCGTGTGGCTCTGCAACTGCAAGCACACGAAGAATCCACCGTATTGCGATGGGTCGCACAACGACCTGCCTCCCGCGGAGGCTTGAGGTGCGCTCCAGCATTTCTTTTCCACATCACCACCTTGTTGATCTCCCACCATCCATGACTAGCCCACTTCTCCGATCCCTCGCCCTTCTTATGCTGCTGCCTGCGGCAATGATGGCCCAGGGTCTCGATCTCCCGGGGTTGAAGCCCGCAGGCCCGGCGAAGAAAGGACCGGTCACAGCCTCTCTGATCTCCGAGCAAAGCAGCATTGCCCCGGGTGCTGAGTTCCGTGTCGCAGTGAAGCTGGAACACGAGCCGACCTACCATACCTACGGGAAGACTCTTCCGCCGGACGTAACCGGTCTGCCCACCCAGGTCAACTGGACTCTGCCCGAGGGCTGGAAGTCCGAAGATCTGCCCTGGCCCGCAACACATGAAACGGAGTCCACCGGAGGCACCAAGACCCAGGGATATTCGGATACCGTGTATCTCCCGGTGAAACTGACCGCGCCTGCCAGCATCAAGCCCGGCGATCAGGTGAAGCTCGAAGGCGAGGTAAAGGCCCTGGCGTGTGATCCAAAATCCTGCCAGCCGGTCGCCTTGCCCTTTTCCGTCACGCTGCCGGTCGCAGCAGAGGGAGTAACGGATGCCACGCAAGCCGAGGTGTTCTCTTCCGTGGCATCCATCTCAGCCACCACGCCTGCAAGCGCCCAAGGCGCCTCGCCCTCCAGTGCGGCAAGCACAACCGATGCCACAACTTCGACCACGGCCGCCTCTCCGCTGACGGCCGGCGGTATCCTTCAGCAACTCCTCTTTGCGTTCCTTGGCGGACTCATCCTCAATGTGATGCCCTGCGTGTTTCCCGTGCTGGGCATCAAGGTCACCAGCATCGTGCACCAGAGTGGCGAGGATCCGAAGCGCGTAATGCTGCACGGACTAGCCTACACCCTCGGCATCCTGCTCTCCTTTTGGGCGCTGGTGGGAGTGCTGCAGGGACTGCGCGCCGCCGGAGAACAGCTTGCCTGGGGCTTCCAGCTTCAGTCACCGTGGTTCTCGTTCATTGTGGTGCTGGTCATCTTCATCTTCGGGTTGAACATGGCGGGTGTGTTTGAAGTAGGCACCTCCACCACGGGCGTTGGCATGGAACTCACCGGCAAATCCGGACTGAAGGGCTCTTTCTTCACCGGACTGCTGGCCACGCTGGTTGCCACCCCGTGCGCTGCGCCGTTTCTCGCAGGGGCACTGAC
>JAEYUU010000593.1 GCA_023429545.1 Verrucomicrobiota bacterium | reverse complement strand
ACATCCCCCCCCAGCTCAACATTTGGGCCCGCCCCCTGCCGGCGCCGACGCCTGACAAGCCTTTCTACATGTATTTTGCCACAGGTGCCACGCACGCCCCGCACCATGCGCCCAAGGAATGGATCGCCAAATACAAGGGCCAGTTCACCGGTGGCTGGGACAAGCTGCGTGAGGAAACCTTCGCACGTCAGAAGAAGCTGGGTGTCATCCCGGCCGATACCCAACTCACCCCCCGGCCCAAGGAGATCCCCGCGTGGGATGACGTGAGCGCCGACCAGAAACGGCTCTTCGAACGCCAGATGGAGACCTTCGCCGGATTTGCCGAGCACACGGACCACGAGGTAGGACGCCTCGTGGCGCAGTTGGAAGCCATCGGCGAACTGGATAACACCCTCCTTTTTTACATCGTGGGCGACAATGGCGCGAGCGCCGAAGGCGGTCCCGAAGGCACCTACAATGAAATGATGGCACTCAACGGCATCATCGGCAAAGCCGACCAGATGATGGGCCACATCGAGAACTGGGGCGACCCCACCACCTTCCCGCACTTCGCCATCGGCTGGGCTTGGGCGACCAACACGCCTTTCCAGTGGACCAAGCAGGTGGCCAGCCACTTCGGCGGCACGCGTAATGGCATGGTGCTCCACTGGCCAAAGGGGATCAAATCCGGTGGCGGCGCGGTTCGCAGCCAGTTCCACCACGTGGTGGACGTGGCTCCCACTGTGCTGGAAGCCGCAAAGCTGCCGCAACCCAAAGTCGTCAATGGCATCAAGCAGCGCCCCATGGACGGAGTGTCCATGCTTTACTCAGTTGACGCTCCCAATGCTCCAGACCGCCGCACCACGCAGTATTTCGAAATGTTTGGCAACCGTGGCATCTACCATGAGGGCTGGGTCGCTTGCACGCGCCACTCGCTCCCGTGGCTGATGGTGGAGCTTCCCGCGCTGAAAGACGACGTGTGGGAGCTTTACAATGTGAACGAGGACTTCAGCCAGGCAAACAACCTTGCCCAGAAGAACCCCGCCAAGCTCAAGGAGCTTCAAGCCATCTTCCTCAAGGAGGCGGAGCGAAACAACGTGCTGCCCATCGACGATCGCCGCTCGGAGCGTTTCAGCGCCGCCGTTGCGGGGCGGCCGGATCTGCTGGGCCCTCGCAAATCACTCACGGTGTATCCTGGCATGATGGGCATGATGGAAAACGCCTTCATCAATGTGAAGGGCGTCCATCACACTGTGGTCGCCGAGGTGGAACTGAAGGATGAAAAGACGGAGGGCGTGATCATCGCACAGGCTGGCTACTTCGGCGGGTGGGTCCTCTACATGAAGGATGGAAAGGTGCGCCATGAATACAACTGGTTCGCCCTCGAGCGCACCAACATTGGAGGGGACACTGCGCTTGCGCCCGGCAAGCACACGATATCTTACGAGTTCATCCCGGATGCGGCCAAGCCCGGTACCGGCGGCAAATCCATCCTGGGCGTCGATGGCAAAAAAGTCGCCGAGGGTCACATCCCCAAGACCCAGCCGTATGCCTTTTCAGGCGACGAAGGCGCGGACGTGGGCTTGGACGGCGAGACGAATGTGTCCCCCGACTACAAGCAGGCTGCCAATGCCTTCACCGGTAAGATCATCAAAGTTACGGTGGAGCAAAAGTGACCCATCGGTGAACCGCTCATCATCCCGGCCTCCGACCTCAGACCTCGACACATCCATGACCTCCCGCCTCGCCACTCTGGCATGCTTCTGCGGCATGATGTCCGTGCCCGCTCTCGCGGGTGAACGCACTCTCCCACCTCCCCCGCTCCCACCCCTGACCAGCATCTCCGAGCCGGCGCCGGGTTGGCAGTTCCTCGTCTCGCTGCCGGGCTGGGGCGCCGGGCTCAGTGGAGAAGTGGGGGTGGGAGGATTTGATCCGGTATCGGTGGACGTGGGCTTGAAGGACATCCTGAAGAATCTGGACATGATTGCGACGCTCACCGTAGAGGCGAGGAACAACCGCTGGGGGTTCATCGCAGACGGCATGTATCTCAAGATGTCCGCCTCAGGCGAGACGCCCGGACGATTGCTCACCTCTGTCGATGTGGAAGTGGAGCAGGTCCTTGCTGAGTTGGCTGTTACTTACCGTTTGATCGAGGGCCGGCGTGGCTACCTGGACCTCATCGCCGGAGGGCGGTACATGTATCTCAGGACTGGACTCAACTTCCACCTCGACTCTGCAGGGGTGCGCGATGTCAGCCAGGATCTGAGCGACGCTGCGGTCAACCGCGCCGTGGATGTGATCCAGAAAGAGGTGGGCCGGGCCGCTGCCCGCGCCAGCGCCCAGCTTGCTGCGCTGGAGCTTGATGAACGTGCGGAGGCCCTGCGCGGCGAAGTCCGCGAAGCTGCCATACAGCGCATCCTTGAGCAAACCACCATCCGGGAGATCATCGAAACCATCCACAACCTGACTCCCGCAGAGCGTGCTCAAATTCGTCAGAAGGTGGAAAGCAGCCAGCAGGTGCTGGCAGCCAACAAGGCTCTGACGAAAGCTGTGATCGAGGAACGTGCCGCCGCCGCGGTGTCTGCCGCACGCAAACAGGCGCAGCGCGCTGTGGCCCGCGCCAAGAAGCAACTCGCGGGCGCCATCGAGTCCGCCGTTCGCAAAGCGATTCCCAATGAAGCGGCAGCCAGCAAGTCCTGGGTGGACCCCTTCGTGGGGCTGCGTGGCCGGCTCAATCTCACGGACCAGGTGTACCTGGCTGCACGTGCTGATGTGGGTGGCTTCGGTGTGGCCTCTGACATCACCTGGAATCTCTTCGGCGCCCTGGGGTACCAATTGAGCGAACGCTGGTCCACCGAACTGGGCTGGCGGCACTACTCCGTGGACTACCAGGATGGCGGATTCATCTTCGATGCAGAGATGAGCGGCATCTTCCTCGGGCTCACTTGCAAGTTGTAGCTCCGGACCACAAGCGTCCCCATCACTCAGACAGCACCGCGCGCGCAAAGGCTTGCAACTGCGCGGCGGTGAGTATGCCGAGCGTGAGCACCTTGACCACCTCACCCACGACAAAAGCGATGTGGTGCCAGGTGGGCGGAGGCATGCGTCCGACCATGACCTCGGCGACACGGAGATCCAGGCTGGGATAGAGCACGAATGTCTGGAAGGCGAGAATGGCTGTGGCCGCACCCAGGAGGATCAGACTGCCACTCGTGCGCACCACGCGGATGCGCAGCACCAGAAACCACGAGAAGGCACAGCACACCCACTCAATGCGATTGAGCCGGTGAAACACCACATGCCCGATGGCGAGCGCGTTCTGCAGAGCGGGTGTGACCACGTCGAACTTCTCGATTTTCAGCGCCTGAAACTTGGCCGGCGTCTCCACAAAGCTGATGGCCACAATGAATGTGAGCCAGATGAGTGTGATGACAAAGGAATAAAGGGCGAGTCGGCGCATGTGGTCTCGATGCTCCAGTCGGGAGACGATGAGATCAATCGGACAATACGAGGACCATGCGACGCACCGTCACGCAACGACATGAGGAATTATCTTAAACTTTGTCTCGACAGTTCCATGGTTGTTTGGCAAACTGTATCACACAATGAATAAAGATTTAGAATAATCTGGGCTCATTACGGCTACTATACTCTCTCAATCTTCAACATTGATTGTATGTTCTGGAAGAAACTCACGATTCAGGTGCGGGGCAAATCCCCGATGGTGTTTGTCGGTCGAATCGAGCGTTGCGGTACCCAGCTTTGCGCCGTCCGCAGCGAAGAAAATGAGGTTGTGTTCCACTACCGTCCCGATGACGTGGTGTCCCTGATCGAAGAAGATGCGGACGAGCTGTCCTTTGCGTAAGTGCGGTGCAAGAAAATCACCCGGTAGCGGCCGGCCAATGAATGAGTCCATCGCCCAAGGTCTGAAACGTCCCCCTCTCTGCCTCTGAGAGTCACCTCGTGGCACCGGGTGCCGGCTGTGCCGCCACCGATTGCATCCCCTTCCAGACGAATGTACCTGCGAAGGCGGGCTCACGCAGGGTCCAAAAAAAGCCGCCTGCGTTTCCGCAGACGGCTCCAGGTATGGGAAAAATTTTCGGCTACGCCCGATTAGAACGCGAAACGCAGACCGACACGGACGAGGCCGAAGTCACTGTCATCGCGCTCCACCCAGGTGTAGCGGCCATCCGCGAACACGCCGAAGTTCGGGTTGAAGCGGTATTCCACGCCGGCACCCAAATGCCATAGGAAAAGCACATCGTCGTCGTCTTGCAAATCCTCGTCATCCTCGGCGCGGTCCCGGGCGTCATCGAAGTCATCATAGTCAATATCTTCGGCATTGTAGCTGACGCCGCCGCCGCCAAAGGCGTAAACAGCAAAACCCGAGTCCGCAATCGGCGCGCGCAGGAACAGGTTGAAGGCTGCCGTTCCCAGCAGATCGGCGTCTGTATCGAAAAGCGAAGTTTCACCGCCAATGCCGAACCAGCGGGTGAAATAGTAGCTCATGCCAAGACCACCGCCGATGACGTCGTCACCGATGACGCGTTCGTTGCCTGAACTGGCGAAGCCATAGGCTCCGAATACATCGACCTGTACTTCACCCGCATTGTACAGGGAGAGGCTGGTAGCCGGGCTGGTAGCCTGGGTGAGTGTCATCTCGCCAGCCATGCCGGGGAGGGCGAGCGCTGCCAGCAGAGACAGCGTGAGTAGTGTTGCTTTCATCGTGTTTGTTGTCTGGTCCATGGGGTTATGGCTTTTGTCTGCCGGCACGCCAGAGGTGCACCGGGAATGAATGTATCAGGCACGGCAGTCAGCGCTGCGGAAGCCCGCCGCTGAGTAGGAAATGAGAGCTGCCCCGAGTTCATCGCGACTCAGGCGGTCGGCTCGCGGGGCACCCTCCATGCAGGTGAAAGGATTGCTGTCGAAACGCACCCACGTATCCAGCGCCTGATGCAGCGAGCCAAACATGAAGGTCATCCTCCAGAACAGCTCTCCCTCCGGCATGCCCGGGATAGCGCGTAGGAAACCCTTGTTGAATCTCTGGAAGAGCTCCTGAAAATGCTCGGCCAGCAGGGTGGTGAGCTGCGGATGCGGCTCCTGAAAGCAGCGGCACAGCAGCCGCAGGAACTTGATGGGCGTGCCATCCTCTGCCACCAGATACTCCACAGTGGGCTCAATGAAGGCCCGCAGAACTTCCTGCAGGGGCAGGGTACGCTTCCCGGCCGCCTGCTCCACTTGAGCCAGCAGATCCAGCCGCATTTGATTGAGAGGCGTGAGCCCGCGAGAAAACACCTCCACGATCAGCACATTCTTGGAGCCAAAATGGTAATGGATTGCCCCGAGATTCACCCCCGCAGCCTGGGTGATGTCCCGGACGGACGTGGCATCAATGCCATGCTCGGCAAAGAGATCTTCCGCAGCGTCCAGAATGGCCCGCTTTGTCTCTGACACCGCCGCCCCAGTGACATTGACCCTCCGCCCATGCATGGATGTGGAAGGAGCTGCGG
>JAEYUU010000591.1 GCA_023429545.1 Verrucomicrobiota bacterium | reverse complement strand
ATTGATGTGCTGCGTACGCGCATGGAGGCGCTGGGTGTGAAGGTGAAGGTGGGCCAGTGGAAATCCGCCATGCTAAAGAAGGACGACGGTGTCTTCGCCGTGGTCGTGCAGTACCCCGCCGCGGATGGCGTGATTCATGACTATGCCGAGCTCACCGCGCAGGCCCATGAAGCGGGTGCGCAGGTCATCGTGTGCGCGGATCTGCTGGCGCTCACGCTTCTGAAACCACCGGGAGAATTCGGCGCGGACATCTGCGTGGGAAACAGCCAGCGCTTCGGCGTGCCTCTTGGCTTCGGTGGACCACATGCCGCATTCATGGCGGTCAAGGACGCGATGAAACGCCGCATGCCGGGACGGCTCGTGGGTGTGTCCAAGGATGCGCAGGGGAATCGTGGCTTCCGACTCTCACTGCAAACGCGTGAGCAGCATATCCGCCGCGAGAAGGCCACGAGCAACATCTGCACCGCGCAGGTACTGCTGGCGGTGATGGCCTCCATGTACGCCGTGTGGCATGGTCCGGAAGGATTGCGTGCCATCGCGCAGCGCGTGCACGGCGCCACCAGAAGGCTCGCGGCAGCCATCAAGGCCGGCGGACTCACGCTGGAAAGTGAAGACTATTTCGACACCCTCACGGTCACAGTCCCCGATGCGGACGGCGCAATCAAGCGCGCCGCAAAGCGGAACATCAACCTCCGCAAGGTGGATGCCACGCATGTGGGCATCGCCCTGGATGAGCGCGTGACGGATGAGGAGTTGCAGAACGTGCTGGCAACCATGGGAATCCAGGGCTCGACACTGGAGGCGGAAGGACACGGGACAGGCAACGGTTTCGCGCAGAAGTTCGGACGGCTCTCCGAATACCTCAAGCATCCCGTCTTCAACACGTATCATACCGAGACGGAGATGATGCGCTACCTGCGCCGGCTGGAGGTCAAGGACATCGCGCTCAACCGCTCGATGATCCCGCTCGGCTCCTGCACCATGAAGCTGAACGCTGCCGCGGAAATGATGCCGCTGAGCTGGCCTGAAGTGCATGCGCTGCATCCCTTTGCGCCTGCGGACCAGACCGGGGGATATCGTGAGATGTTCACGGAGTTGGAAGCGTGGCTGGCGGAATGCACCGGCTTTGCGGCGGTGTCTCTCCAGCCGAATGCCGGCTCGCAGGGTGAGTACGCCGGGCTGCTGGCCATCCGCCGATATTTCCAGGAAAAGGGAGAAGGCCATCGCGACGTGTGCATCATTCCTGTATCCGCTCACGGCACCAATCCTGCGAGTGCCGTGATGGCGGGCTTCAAGGTGGTGCCCGTGTCGTGCGACGGCGGTGGCGACATCGACATGGAGGACCTGCGCAAGAAGGTGGAGGAATACTCGGGGCGTCTCGCGGCGCTGATGATCACCTATCCCAGCACGCACGGCGTGTTCGAAGAGGGCATTGTGGACATCTGCGAGCTCATCCACCGCCACGGCGGCCAGGTGTACATGGACGGAGCGAACATGAACGCCCAGGTGGGACTCACCTCCCCAGGACTCATCGGCGCGGACGTCTGCCACCTGAATCTGCACAAGACCTTTTGCATCCCCCACGGCGGCGGTGGCCCCGGCGTGGGCCCCATTGGCGTGGCAAAGCATCTCATCCCCTTCCTGCCGGGCCACGCCATGCTGCCCGCGGGCCAGCGCGAAGGCGCGGTGTGCGCCGCTCCCTGGGGCAGTGCCAGCATCTGCACCATCTCCTGGATGTATCTCGCGATGATGGGAAGTGACCTGATCGAAAGCACCAAGCTGGCGATCCTGAATGCGAACTACATCGCCAAGCGGCTGGGATCCTATTTCCCCGTGCTCTTCTCAGGGCGGAATGGCTATGTGGCGCACGAATGCATTCTGGACCTGCGGCAGTTCAAGGGCGTGACGGTGGAGGACGTGGCCAAGCGGCTCATGGACTTCGGCTACCATGCCCCGACGATGAGCTGGCCGGTGGGAGGCACCCTGATGATCGAGCCCACGGAAAGCGAAAGCCGCGCGGAACTCGACCGCTTCTGCGAGGCGATGATTGAGATTCATGGCGAAATCGAATCCGTCGAAACCGGACTCAGCGATGCCACGAACAACGTCCTCAAACGCGCTCCGCACACCGCCGACGTTCTCCTCGCCGACGAATGGGATCGTCCCTACACGCGGCAGGAAGCTGCTTTCCCCCTCCCTTGGGTGAAAGCCGACAAATACTGGCCGCCCGTGGGGCGTATTGACAATGCGTATGGGGATCGCAACCTCGTGTGCACGTGCGAGTCTGTCGCGGAATACGCATCGTAACACCGGCTCATCCATACACGCCCGCATCTTTTGCATACCGCAAGCGCACATCTTCAGCCTGACTGGACCACGTGGCAGCCCACCGTGCGCGCCACGTTGATGTTCATCGTCGAGGATGGGAAGGTGCTCTTGATTCAGAAGAAGCGTGGCTTCGGCAAGGGGAAGGTGAACGGACCTGGCGGCAAACTGGATCCGGACGAGGAGGAACTTGCATGCGCCGTGCGCGAGACGGAGGAAGAACTTCATGTCACGGCCATCGCCCCCGTGAAACGCGGCGAGCTCTGGTTCCAGTTCGTCGATGGCATGGCCATGCATGTGGCCGTGTTCCAAGCGGGAAAATACACCGGCCACGCCACGGAAACCGAAGAAGCCGTGCCGCTCTGGACTCCCATCAATGCCATCCCGTTTGAAAAGATGTGGGCCGATGACATCCACTGGCTGCACCGCATGCTCACCGGCACGGAGCAATTCCTCGGCACCTTCCTTTTCGATGGCGACACCATGCTCACCCACGACGTAAGGTGGAGCGATGCCTGAAGAACTGCGCCTCGGAATCATCGGACTCGACACTTCACACAGTGTCGAGTTCACCCGGCGGCTGAACGATCCCGCGAACCCGCAGCACATTACGGGCGCACGCGTGGTGCATGGTTTTGCCGAACACAGCCCGGACATGCCTTGGAGCGTTGACCGCGTGAAGGAATTCACACGGGAGCTGGAGAAGCAGCACGGCGTCCGCATGATGGACAGCATCGCGGAGGTAGTCGCGGAGTCGGACGCCATCCTCCTGTGCAGCCTCGATGGACGGAAACATCTCGCGCAGGTGGAGCCGGTGTTCGCCGCGAAGAAGCCCGTCTTCGTGGACAAACCGGTGGCGGGCACTCTCAAGGACGTGGTGTCTCTCTATGAGATGGCCGCGGAGTCAGGAACGCCGTGCTTCAGTTCCTCCGCAATGCGGTGGTATCCCGGTATCATCGAAGTCGCCAACGCAAACGTCGGCACCGTGCGCGGCGCCATCTCCTACGGACCCTCACCTCTGGAGCCCAATCATCCCGACCTCTTCTTCTACGGCATCCATCCCACCGAGGCACTCTTCACCGTGCTCGGCCCTGGTTGCCAGCGCGTTCAGCGCGTCACCACGCCGCACACATCCGTGGTGACCGGCATGTGGGAAGACGGGAAAGTCGGCACCTTGCACGCGATGCATCGCTGGCCCGCCGAGTACAAGGTGACCAAGTTCGGCGACACCGGCATCTTCGAGCAGAAGGAAGCCGGCGACTACACCCCCATGCTGCGGGAGATTGTGAAGTTCTTCCAGACTGGAACACCGCCGGTGAGCATGGCTGAGACTCTGGAGATTTATTGCTTCATGGAAGCTGCGGATGAAAGCCGCCGCTGGAGTGGAGCAAGTGTGGAACTCAGCGAGGTGCTCGCACGAGCGAGTGAGTAGTGCCGAAGGACTTGGGTTGCACGCTGTCCAAGGACACTCCGCGTCAACCTGAGCATCTCCTACTTCCCACTCCGCGGATCCAGCGCATCGCGCAGGCCATCGCCAAGGAAATTCAACGCGAGCAGGGTGAGCGCAAAAATGCCACCGGGGAAGAAGATGAGCCAGGGGGCGTTCTCCACCTGGTCGGCGCCATCTTTGATCAAAGTGCCCCATGAGGGCGCGGGAGGCTGGATGCCGAGGCCGAGGAAACTCAGCGTGGCCTCCAGCAGCATGACCGCCGGCACAGTGAGACTGGCGTAAATGATCACCGGACCGATGACGTTCGGAAGGAGATGCCGCACGAGAATGCGGCCTGTACCTGCACCATAAGAACGTGCAGCCGTGATGAACTCCTGCCTTTTCAGAGCCAGCGTCTGGCCGCGCACCACACGCGCCATGGTGAGCCACTCGACCGCGCCGATCGCGGCGAAGAGGATGATGAAGCTGGCATTGAATCCGATGTCCTCCATCGCCGCTTTCAGACCTGGGATGAACGCCAGGAAATCCATCACGCTGCGGGTCCAGGCCTCGATGGTGGGGTCCTTGCCAAGCACGGCATTGAGCAGGATCACAAATACGATGAAGGGGAAGGCGTAGAGGATGTCCACCACACGCATCATGGCTGCATCCACCCGTCCGCCGACCAGGCCGGAAATGAGTCCGTACGAGACACCAATGACGGCGGCCACACCCGTGGCCACAATACCCACCAGCAGGGAAACGCGTCCACCATACAGCACACGCGTGGCCACATCACGTCCCAGGGCATCCGTGCCCATCCAGTGCTCCGCCGTGGGCCTGGAGGCCTGCTTTTCCAGATCCTGATCCGACTGGTTGTACTGCGAGGCCAGTGGGCCGAACGCGCAGGCGAGCACCAGGAAGATGAGGAAGATGCACCCCCCCACCGCAAGCACGTTGTGCAGCAACCGCCGGAAGGCTGCACGCCACGGCGACTCTCCATAAGTCTTTGGATGGACGGAAACGCTGCTCATGTCTTGAGACCAATCCTGGGGTTCACCGCAGCCTGAATGAGGTCGACGAAAACATTGAAGACCACGACGAGTACGGCGAAAAAGAGCGTAATGCCCATGGCCAGATTGTGGTCGCCTTCAAAAGCCGAATTCACGAAGTGCTGCCCGAGACCGGGAATCTGGAAGACCGTTTCGATGACGAATGAGCCGGTAAGCAGTCCGGCCACGGCGGGACCGAGGTAATTGATGACCGGAAGGCAGGCCATCTTCTTGGCGTGGCGCAGTACCACGCCGCGCTCATCCACCCCTTTGGCCCGAGCGGTGCGGATGAAATCCTGGACCAGCGTCTCCCGCAGGCCACCACGCGTGAGGCGGGCGATGGGGCCGCTATAAATGAAGCCCAAGGTGACTGCGGGCAGTACCCAGTCCGCAGGGTCCATCCATCCGGCGACATTGAACCATCCCAGCTTCAAGCCAAAGAACAACGCCACCAATGGCCCCAGCACGAAACTCGGCAGGCATACCCCCAGCGTAGCGAGGAAAGTGGCGGCGCGATCCTCGAACGTATGCGGCTTCAACGCCGCAATGGCGCCCAGCGGAACTCCGAGGCACAGGGCAATGAGAAGCGATGGTACCGCGATGGCCAGCGATACAGGGAACGCCTGCGCGATGATCTCTCCCACTCCGCGCCCCGGCTTCTTCATGCAGTCGGGTGGATTGAAGGTGGCGTACGATTTGATGACATTCCAGAGCTGGACCGGCCACGGCCTGTCATACCCATAGTAGGCAGCAAACAACGCGCGCTGCTCTTCCGGAATGTTCTTCTCACTGTTGAACGGGCTCGCCGGCGACATCTTCTGGAGGAAAAACGTCAGCACCAGCACCGCGAGGATGACGACGATCCCTTGAAGCAGACGGCTGAGAAGGAAGTGCAGCATGAGCGGTCTCGGGAAGTTGCTGTCAGGGAATCATGGGGCGAGATCAAGCGCCTTGTAGCAGCGGTGCTCCAGCACGCTGGTCTTCCAGTTTTTCACCTCCGGGCGCCGCAGGGTCGCACGGGCATACCAGTAGACCGGAATGATGGGCATGTCCTCCAGGAGCAGCGACTCTGCCTCTCCCAGAATGGCCATGCGGCGTTGTCCGTCCACCTCCACCGCAGAATTCGCCAGCAGTTCATCATAGACAGGGCTGCCCCATCCGGTTTCGTTGTTTCCATCACCGGTCTTCCACATGCCCAGGAAGGTAAAAGGATCCGGGTAGTCTCCCGACCAGGCCGCCCGGCAGATGGAGTAGTTCATGACCCTCTGCGACTCCAGATAGACCTGCCAATCCTGATTGTAGATGCCCACAGGAATATTCAGGTGCTTTTTCCACATTTCCTGGACAGCCTCAGCGATGGTGCGATGCCCTTCACTCGTATTGATGAGAATGTCGAACCGTGGAAAGCCCTTTCCGTCAGGATAACCCGCCTCAGCCAGCAGGCGCCGCGCCTCCGCCGGGTCAAACTTCACCACATGGGGAGCGTTCGGGTAGTGCAGCATCTCCGGGTATGGAGTCAGGCCAACAGCGGGCTTCTGCGCGCCCTTGAGCACGTTCCGGATCAGGCTCTCCCGGTCAATGGCCATGGCGAGGGCATGGCGCACGCGTTTGTCACTGAGGGCCGGCCGGGTGGTGTTGATGCGGTAGAAGTACACGCTGAGTGAAGGATTCTCGAAAAACACCTCCGGTCGCTAGTCCCGATAGAACGG
>JAEYUU010000554.1 GCA_023429545.1 Verrucomicrobiota bacterium | reverse complement strand
TCAATCAGGAGACGGACTGTCCCTGAAGCACGTGGCGGCCGGATCTTCCGATCCAGCAGCGCCTCGAATGCTGCGACATCCATGTCCGCGTGGGTTCCTGCAGGCGGCAGTTGCCCGGATTCAGGTCTTGCGGGGGGACCGCTCACGCAGTGCTTCAACCATGTGCTGGCCAGGGCGGTGTGCTGCGCGGCGTGTATCGCGCCGGTAGCGGGATAACGGACGGCACTGGTGGCGATTCCCTTTACACCCACCGAGTTGAACGTTTGGGTGGTCTGCACCACTCCGTCAGCTTGCATGAGTGCTTTGGGTGAATTGCATCCCATACCGGCCCCAAGGTATGCAAGTAAGGCAACCTTGAGTGGGCAGCGAGATAATCCGGCTATTCTCATGGGACAAAGAACCCTGTCTGGCATCGGGTTTACGTAGCCAGCAGGGCGGATGTTCAGCAATCGGCAGCGGACATGTCAGCATTTGACGTCGCTTGGGACCGCCAACCGGCGTGCTGATGCCGGCACCAGTACGGGAGCACCTACATGGCGTCAGCAGCAGTTTCAGACAAGGGAGCGGTCCCCTTGGTGGGAGGCGGGGTCTTCTTCTCCTTGCTGGCCTTGAAATCCGTGAGGAACAGCCGCTGTTCCAGCTCCCGTACCGCACTGGGATCCGAGTAGCCGATGTTCACCTCTCCATTCACCCGCAGGCTCAGGCGATCATAGTTGGCGGAGCCGATGAATGCCCAGCCGTCAAACAAGGCGGCTTTCACGTGGGTCATGCGGGGATACTCGAACACCCGGATCCCATGTTCGAGCATCACTGCGGCGGTGGCTTCGTTGTTCTCGCTGAGGACCTTGGATTTGGCATCCACCGGCAGCACCACCCGCACATCCACGCCTCTGCGTCGGGCCTCGATGAGTTTCCTTACAATGGTGTCATCCGCAAAATAGGGATTCTCAATCCACACACGGCGTCGGGCATTCTCGATGCCCAGGTGGATGGCCTTCTGAATCTCAAAATCAAAGGGCCTGGTGCGAAACAGGCGGACGTCGAAGGCGCCTTCCACGGGTTCTGCTGCACCTGCCCGGGGGCGGTCGCTATCACCCTGTGGCCAGAGACCACGCCAGTCTCCCAGGGGTGAGGCCCGCCTCCAGGAATGATCCACCTCCTCTTGCAGCAGTCCCACCACAGGCCCACGCACTTCTGCCATCATGTCATGCCATTCGGAGCGGTACTCTCTGCCAATGTTCATGCCCCCGATGTGAGCCAGCGAAGGGCCGAACGTGATGATTTTGGTGTGGGTGGAGGTGAGGAAAACATTGTGCAGCTTGCGCACCTGAATCTTGGAATCTTCCTCCAGATATTCCGCAATGTCTTTTGGAGGCTCAAATCCTGCCGGCGGTGGTGTTGCCGGTTTGGTGTGCCCTGCCTGCAGGCTGCCGAGGTCATCAATCAGCACGCGCACCGGCACACGCTGCGATGTCTGCTTCATTTGATCCGCCATCTGCAGGGCGAAGTCGTCTCGATCGAAGATGTACAGTTGCACATCCACCGGATCACGCGTCTCGCGCAGCGCCTGGCTTAGGCGGGAGAAGTATTCCGCGCCATCCATCAGCAGACGCACCTTTCCGGGAGCACGTGGTGGCTGGAGTTTGCGGTCCAGCAGCGCTTCGAATGCCGTCATATCCATGTTTGCCTGCGTTCCGGCGGGAGGCAGTTGCGCAGAGTCGGCTGTTTCACGTAGTCCCATGCCGGGACTCACCCAGGAGCCTAGAAGGGTGGCGTTCTGTTGCACCGCGCGGACGGCACCGGAGACGGGATAACGGATGACACTCACCGCGATGCCCTTCACGCCCACCGCATGGAAAGTATCGGCGGTTTTGGTGACGCTATCAGGGTTCGTGTGTGCTTTTGGTGAATTGCAGCCCGTGCCTGTCGCAAGGCCCGCGATAATACCAGCCTTGCAGAGGTAGAGGAGTCGGCCGGGCAGTTTCATGGGACAACGAGGTCATATCTGGCAGCGGAGCTTCGCGGCCAGTCAGGATGGATGTTGGCGGCAAACAGAAGCGGACAGGTCAATAATTGACGCCGCCTGAGAGACCGCCAACCGGCGTGCTGATGCCTGCGCCAGTACGGTTGCCGCTGACACCGGCACGGGCGCTGCAGTTAGTGAGCAGCAGGGACAGGGCTGCGAGAAGCAGAAGAGACAAGGGGATTGTTTTCATGTACCATGAATCGACCTGTTTCTTTGGTGTGTGTGTATGGGGCGGTCTTTTTTTGCAATTAAGGGCAAGGAACAGACTTGGGCGGTGGGTTTCATCTTGCCATGAAGGGACGACATGATTACTGTTCTCTTGAACAGTAATCTCATGCAGCCCGCCACCGCCACTATCCTGCCTTTTCGCGCGATGCTTGAGGCGCGTTTTCCAGAGGCACATGCCGTGCGGCAGATGGGCAGTTCCGTGCTTACCGGCATCCCTTGCGTGGATGCGGTGGGCATCACCCCCGGGCATATCACCGAGTTCGTCTCGCCGCTTGGCAGCAGCGGGTCCGGCCTGTTGTTGGCCGCGCTGATTGAAGGCGCGGATGAGACCTTGCGGGAGCAGGTGGCCTTGGTGGATGGGGCGGATGTTTTTGACCCGCGTGCCCTTTCTCCGCAGGCCTTGGGGAGGTTGCTCTGGCTGCGCTGCCGTGATGTGCAAAAGGCGGTGCGCGCCGCGGATCTGCTCCTGAGGGATGGCAATATCCCGCGTGTGCTGCTGGACCTGCAGCCCTGCCCGGAGCGTGCCGTGAGGGAGATTCCCTCCCAGGCATGGCATCGCCTGCGCCTGCTGGCGGAGCGGAGCGGCGCCGCGCTGTGCGCGTTCACCCCGTTTCAGGCGGTGCCCTGCGCACGCTCAAGGCTTCTGTTGGACCGCCAGCTTCCGCTGGAGGTGCTGGATGTTGAGCGTCCCGATCTGGTCGCTTCTCTGAATGGGCGGGTCATCCGCCGTGGGTCGGCCCTGGAGCCCATGCCCATGACGTTGCCCGTGGCGATGGCGGTCTAGCGGATTGATCGCGCATCCATGCACGCTTGCCATGTCAGCCACCCGCACCTCCATCTATGCCGCGCTGTGGCTGCCGCGCTTCCAGCTGCAGGCAGCGTTGCGCACCAGACCGGATGTGTCACGCGGTCCGCTGGCGGTGCTGGACAGCGATCTGACCCTTTCTCCTGCCGGGGCAGAAAAAAAAGGCCATGTGCTCCATGCCAATCCCCAGGCTGAGCGTGCCGGCATCGTGGCAGGCCTGACACCCTCCCAGGCACTGGCGCGATGCAGTGGATTGATCCTGATACACCGTATCCCGGAGGAGGAGGCCCGTGCCCATGCGGATCTTCTCCGCTGCGCCTCGCATTGGACGCCGCATTACGAATCGACCGCACCCGGGCTCTGCGTGCTGGAGGTCTCCCGTGTGCGGAACATGCGCGGGCGTCTGGAGACGAGCGGCGCAAACATGCGGCAGTGGCTCGCGCAATGTGGACTGCAGGCGCAGGTGGGTTTCGCGGGGAATCTCGACATGGCCTGCCTCGCCGCACGGGCCGCCACCACAGACGTGCTCGTGCTGAATGAGCAGCCGGGCCACGAGACAGCACTGCTGCGGCAGTTGCCTCTCGCGGTGTTGCAACCTTCCGCCAACGTGACGGAGGTGCTGCATCTCTGGGGCATCCGCACGCTGGCAGATTTCACCGCTCTTCCCCGCGCCGATGTTACCGCGCGGCTGGGCATGGAAGGGGCGACCCTCTGGGATACGGCCGCAGGAGGACGCGAGCGCCTGCTGCGCCTCGTGCGACCTGAAGTGGCCTGCCGCGAGGTCATGGAACTCGAACATCCCGTGGAGTCGCTGGAGCCGCTGCTTTTCCTCCTGCGTCGCATGCTGGATTCCTTGTGCGCCCGGCTCGCGGAGTCCTGGCTCGTCGCCTCCGCGGAACGCCTCGTGCTGAAGTTTGAGAATGATGAAGTGCATGAGCGCAGCATCCAGATCGCGGAGCCCACGCGTCATGCGGAGCTGCTCCTTCGCGTGCTGCACACGCATCTGGATGGACTGAGCACGGCGGCTCCCATCCGCGTGGTGACACTGGAGCTCACCCCGGCACCGCCGGATGCGCGCCAGAGCCAGCTTTTCCTGCGCGGCCTGCGCAATCCGAACCGCTTTGCGGAAACACTGGCACAGCTTGAGGCCTTGCTCGGCGCGGGAAATGTGGGGCGCCCCATCCTGCTCCCCAGCCGCCGGCGTGATGCCTTTGTCCTGAGAAACCAGATCGATGCGCCAGCGCCATCCCAGGATGATACACCATCAGGGGAGAGCATCACCCACGGGCTGCCCCTGCGTTGGTATCGCCCGGTCCGCCAGATCGCAGTTCAGACGCATGATGGCAGACCTGTGGCCATGCGCACAGCGGAGGGAAGACTGGAAATCCTCCGGACGAATCCCCCCAGCCTTCTCTCCGGGGACTGGTGGGATCGCCATGCCTGGCAGCGTGAAATTTGGGAGGTGGCAGCCAGTGATGGCGCGCTCTACCAGATCGCGCGTGAGAAGCAGGGCTGGGTGTTGGACGGCATTTTCGGATGAGCGGGGAAGGAAATACGCAAGCCATGTCCTACGTCGAACTCCATGCCCGCAGCGCCTTCAGCTTCCTTCGCGGCAGCTCCACGCCGGAATCTCTGGTGACGAGGGCGCAGGAACTGGGCATGCCAGGCATTGCTGTCACGGATCGCGATGGACTGTACGGCACGGCGCGCGTGCATCACCGGGCGGAGGAATTTGGGATGAAGGGAATCGTGGGCACGGAGCTCACCATGGAGGATGAGAGTGTGCTGCCGGTCCTGGTCTGCTCGCGTGCCGGTTATCAGAATCTCTGCCGCATGCTCACCCGCGCCAAGCTGCGCGCCCCAAAAGGCCAGAGCCGCGTGACGTGGGCGGAACTGGAGGAACATGCATCAGATCTCATGGCGCTCACGGGGGATGTCGAGGGGCCGCTCGTACGAGCCATCGAAAGCGGCAATCGCGATGCGCCCATGGCGATGCTCACGCGTCTGCAGCGCATCTTTGGCAGGGCTGATCGCCTGTCCATCGAAGTGCAGCGTCATCGCCTGCGCGGGGATCAGCGTCGCGTGCGCGCGCTGGTGGAGCTGGCGGAACGCAGCGGTCTGCCCCTCGTGGCGACCAATGGCGTGCGGTATGCCACCAGGGAGGGCCGCCTCCTGCATGATGCCTTCACTGCCTTGAGGCATCACACCACGCTTGATGATGCCGGCCTGAAGCTTGCGCCCAATTCCCAGCACTTCCTGAAAAGTGAGAAGGAAATGCGCACGCTCTTCGCGGATATGCCCGGGGCCGTCGACCGATCCGCACGTATCGCGGAAAGAGCCATGGAAGGATTTACTCTGCGGAATCTCGGTTACCAGTTTCCCGAGTATCCCGTGGATGGAGGACAAAGTCAGGATTCATTCCTGCGGGAAAGAGTGCTCGAAGGTGCGCGCGATCGCCTCGGTTCTCTCTGCCGAAAAACGCAGAATGGCGCCACCATTCTGCAACAGATCGAGGATGAACTCAGCTTGATCAGTGAGCTGAACTTCAGCGGCTATTTCCTCGTGGTATGGGGCATTGTAAGGTTCTGCAACGAACAGGGCATCTCGGTGCAAGGCCGTGGCAGTGCCGCGAACAGCGTGGTTTGTTTCTCCCTCGGCATCACCAATGCCAACCCCACTGAGCACAAGCTGCTCTTCTCCCGCTTCCTGAGCAAACGGCAGAAAAGCTGGCCGGACATCGATCTGGATCTCCCGAGCGGAGACCGTCGCGAGAGGGTCATCCAGGAAATGTACCGCCGCTTCGCACCACACGGCGCAGCGATGACGGCCAATGTCATCACCTATCGCGGACGCAGCGCCATGCGGGAGATGGGCAAGGTCATCGGCCTGTCGGAAGATGTGGTCTCGCGTTTTTCGGACTTCTTTGCCAATGGTGATTTCCCGCACACTATGGAGGTGCGTGATCAGATCCGCAGCGCCGGTCTGCCCGCGGATCATCCGCGCCTGCCCTCATTGCTGAAGCTGTACCATGCCGCCTATGGACTGCCGCGCCATCTGGGGCAGCACAGCGGAGGCATGGTGCTCTGCACCAACGGGCTGGATACCATCGTGCCGCTGGAGCCTGCCTCCATGCCGGGGCGCGTGGTCGTGCAGTGGGACAAGGATGATTGCGAGGATCTGGGCCTGGTGAAGGTGGACCTGCTCGGCCTGGGCATGATGGCCGTGCTGGAGGATGCCATGACGCTCTGCAAGGCGCGCGGTGTGCATCGTGCCATGGAACTGCATCGCATTCCGCAGGACGATCCGGAGACATATGCGATGATCCAGAAGGCGGACACCGTGGGTGTGTTCCAGATCGAGAGCCGCGCGCAGATGGCTACCTTGCCACGGTTGAAGCCGAAGAACTTCTATGATCTCGTCATCGAAGTCGCCATCATCCGGCCAGGACCCATTGTCGGGAAAATGGTGCACCCTTATCTGCAACGTCGTGCGGGGAGGGAGAAGGTGGACTGCATACACCCGGAGTTGGAGCCTGTGCTTGGGCGCACGCTGGGTGTGCCGCTTTTCCAGGAACAGGTACTGGAGATGTCCATGAAGATTGCGGGTTTCGATGGGGCACAGGCCGAGGAACTGCGCCGCGCCTTGAGCTTTCATCGCTCCGAGGAGCGCATGGCAAAGGTGATGGAGAAGCTGTATGCAGGCATGAAAGAGCGCAACGTCGACGAATTCGTGCAGCAACGTGTGGCTGCTTCCATTCGATCTTTTGCCCTGTATGGGTTTCCGGAGTCGCACGCCATCAGCTTTGCCCTGCTCGCCTATGCCAGCGCGTGGTTCCGTGTGCATCGCCTGGCGGAGATGACAGCCGCGTTGCTGAACAACCAGCCCATGGGTTTCTATTCCTCCTCCACCTTGGTGAGAGATGCCAAGCTGCATGGGCTGCGCGTGCTGCCTGCGTGCGTGACGTTATCCGCATACACCTGCACCGTCATCGATGACAGCACCATCCGGCTTGGGCTGAACCAGCTTCGAGGTTTCAGCAAAACATCCGCGGAGAAACTCATCGCAGAACGGGGGCGTCATCCATGGGATGGTATCGAGGATTTTCTCCTGCGTTGCACCATGTCGCGCGATGAACGCCGCGTGCTGGCCAAGGCGGGCGCGCTGAACACCCTCACGCCGCACCGTCGCACTGCGCTCTGGGAGGTGGAGAGGGAGCGGCAGGATGATTTGTTCTCACGCAAAGGCGGAATACAGGAATCCACCACCGGCTATGGGGTCTCCCCCCTCGCTCCCATGAATCCCGTGGAGCGTCTGGAGGCGGATTACAGCGCGACGTCATTGACGGTAGGTCCACATCCCATGGCGTTGGTGCGTAGCACGGTGCCGGAAATAATCGTCGCGAGGGACCTGCCTCAGCGCACCCATGGCCAGCGTGTCATCATCGGTGGTATGGTGATCTGCCGTCAGCGTCCGGGCACGGCCAAAGGACATGTGTTCATC
>JAEYUU010000542.1 GCA_023429545.1 Verrucomicrobiota bacterium | reverse complement strand
GGGTTGAAGATACCTATAAGCAAAGCCTGTGCCTGCCAGAGCGCGACTTGCAAGCGACGGATGCGGCGGGCCGGGAGAACTGCGTCGTTTTCCCATGGATGGCAACTACCTGCCTTGCTAGCGTTGTGCCAGCCCGGCTCGTTACTGAACTTTTCAACGCCATTCTCCCACGTGGTTGGCGTTCCATGAATCCGCCACCCATGCTTCTTTCCTCAGGACGCGCTCCTTTCGCCGTGCACTCGATCGTCGCCTGCCTGATCGTCGCGTTCGCATCTGCACGTCATCTTCCTGCCCAGGCCCCTCCGACAAAACACTTTGGCATCCACGTCGTCGATGAAGCCACGGGTCGCGGCGTTCCGCTCATCGAGCTGCGCACGGTGAACGACCTGCGCTATGTGACGGACAACGCGGGCTGGGTCGCCTTTTACGAGCCAGGACTCATGGACAGAGAGGTGTGGTTCTATGTGAACGGACCCGGTTACGAGTGGAAGAAGGATGGCTTCGGCTTCACCGGCGTGCGTTTCACGCCGAAGTCAGGCGAGACCACCACGCTGAAGCTCAAGCGCAACAACATCGCCGAGCGTCTCGGTCGCCTCACGGGTCAGGGACAGTACAATGCGAGCGAGCTTCTGGGACTTCCCCTGCCGCTTCCCAACTTGAATCCCTCCGGCGTCATGGGGCAGGACTCGGTGCAGGCGGTGCCGTACAAGGATCACATCTTCTGGCTGTGGGGCGACACCAACATGCCCAACTATCCGCTGGGCAACTATCACACCACCTGCGCCGTCACCCCGCGTGACATTGATCCCGAGAAGGGCATCGCGTTTCAATATTTCATGGACAGGAAGGATCCCAAGCGGCTACGCAGAATGATGCCCATGGAAGGACCGGGGGCCGTGTGGCTCTTTGGCCTGCTCACGGTGAAGGATGAAAATGGAAAAGACGTACTGCTCGCCCATTACGGACGGCATGAAGGACTCAAGCCGCACGTGGAGCACGGCATCGCACGCTTCGATGACGAGGAGGAGATCTTCAAGAGCGCGGTAAAGCTAGAACTCACCAACGAATGGCGCTACATGCGCGGCCACGCGGTGCTCGCCGAGGACGGCTACTTCTACTTCTCCAGTCCCCTGCCCCACACGCGCGTGCGTGACAGGCTGAGCGAACTCCTTGATCCCTCCAAGTACGAGGCGCTTTGGTTCAACCAGGCGAAGGGCGAATGGCTCTGGCAGAAGGAGCATGCGCCCACCACGCAGGAGGCAGAGCAGACCCTGCTGAAGCAGGAGAAAATGAAACCCGAGCAGGCGCGTTTCGACATTCGTGATGCCGCGACCGGCACACCCGTCATCCTGCACAATGCCAGTGTGCAGTGGAATGAGTGGTGCAAGCGCTGGATCCTCGTGGGTGTGCAGCATGCCTTCACGGGAGCCAGTGCGCCTTCACCCCTGGGGGAAATGTGGTATGCGGAGAGCGACGCGCCAGGCGGCCCCTGGGGGAAGGCCGTGAAGGTGGCCACGCATCCCCGGTATTCCTATTACAATCCAATACACCACAAGTTCATGGACAAGGAGGGCGGCAAGGTCATTTATTTCGAAGGCACCTACACCCTGGAGTTCAGCGGGAATCCCGTGGCACCCGCGCGCTATGACTACAATCAGCTCATGTACCGTCTCGACCTGGGTGATGACCGCCTCGAGCCTGCGCGGAGGTAATGGGAAATCCCGGCACTGCCTTACGCATTCACAGGCTCCACGATTTCGGGCGCTTCCAACTTCATCTCGCCGCCACCAGGAAGCTGTTTTTCATCCACCTGCTGCGCTTGATCCAGGATCTGGGGAGCCAGGTCATTGCGCGTCTCGGAGGGCGTCCAGCAAATCCGCGAGGCGCCGGCCTTCGTCATCGCCTCCTCCACACCACCGTCGCCTTTGGGGTCGCTCCAACAGGCCACGGTGATATGAACATCGGGCCACGTGCGGCGCAGCTTTTTGCAGACATTGCGAGCCTGTGGCAGATCGTCCTGGATCAGCAACAGCACGCAAACCGCAGTCGGCTCCTCCTCCGCCAGCTTCTCGATCGCCTCCGAGGTGAGCAGGGTCTCCGGCACCATCTTCCAGCGGCAGGGCAGGTCCTGGCAATGGCGATGGAGCAACGGTACGAGCGCCTCGCTCAGACGACACAACGGCCACACCACCACCGCCCCGGCCGACATTTGCGTCAGGCTTGCCGCGGCCTCGTCATCCACCTCATCCCGCTCATCCACACGATCGAGAATGTAGGGAAGCGCGGCGGCGAACTCCTGCACCTCTTCCTCACTCAGGGCTCCACGCAGTTCCTCCACTCGTGCATGAGCCAGGGCCGGAGCGATAACATCATCCCCCGCTTTTGCGAAATCATTGGCGCGTGCATATTCCCTGGCGAGATCCCGTGCCTCCATTTTGTCCTTGGCCAGCAGGCGCTGGTAGAAGCGCAGGTGGAGCGGCAGGGCGGGCTTGTCCCCGAGCAGCCTTGGAAAAATCGAAAGAGCCGGCACATGCTCACCCAGCACCACAAGGCACACTGTGAGCGGCACCGCCAACACCAGACCCGCCGTGCCCCAGAGGAACGTCCAGGCCACAGCAGCCAGGATCACGCCCAGTTCGGACAGACCCACGCGCCATCCATACAGCCACGGCTCCAGCACATTGTTGCTCACCAGTTCCAGGGTGAGAAACAGCATGGCGACACCACCTACCTGCGTCCATCCGGTTGAGGTGAAGAGGCTGACCATCAGCGGCAGGGCGGCAGCGGCCACCGGTCCGACATAGGGCACATAACGAAACAGCGCCGCGCACAATCCCCACAACCCCGAATAAGGCACTGCCAGCCCCCATAGCCCGAGTCCAATCACGAGACCGAAGCTTCCATTGATGAGCATTTGCATGCCAAGATAACGGGCGATCCGTTTCCCGGCGTCGTCAATAGCGCGTGTCGTGCGTGTGATGTTCTGGTTGATCACACTCACCAGGCGGGAGCGCAGATCCTCCCAACGCAGCAGCATCAGCGCCACCAGCACAAAGATGAGGCCTCCAGTGACGATCGGCTCCAGCAACGGCAGCGCGGCAGCGGTGATGCTGCCATCACTCCATTTCTTGGGCGACTCGATGACCACGGGCAGAGGTTCATTCGATGTAGCGCCCGGTTCCCTGGCTTCATCCCGTGCCTTTGCCTCCTGCTCGAGGGACACGAAAAGGCGTTCCAGTCTCTCCAGAACTCCTCCCCGCATGGAACCTTGAAGCTGGCCGATCTTCTCGCTGATGTTCCGCTGATACGTCGGAAGGTCCCTGGTAAAACCCGCCACCTGCACGGTGATGAACCAGAAAGCGGCTACTATCAGACTCGTCGCCATCAGCATCGTCATCCCTACCGATACCAGACGGGGCACGCGAATGCGCTGCAGCCGCACCACCATTGGATGCAGTATGAACGCAATCAGTGTGGCCAGCGCCAACGGAATCAGCACGACTCTTCCCCAGTACAACAGTGCGCATACCAGGGCCGCCATCAAAAGTCTGGCGGCCATCACCAGCGTGCGGTCATGGGCGGGAAGGAAAATCATCCTGTATAGGTCTCGTGAGAGACAGGCACGGTCGAAGATGGCGTGGGGGGTGCCGGCACCGGCGTAAAGCCAGGGATGGAAATGGCCAGCCCACGCTCGCTCATCCATGCCGAGGCCTTTTGAGCTAGCAGGGGCATCGCAGCAGCGACGCCTGCGCGTACCAGCGGACTAAGCACGTTTCCCATCACACCTCGTTTCCTGCCGCCAAGCAGGAGCGGCAGCACTTTGGCAGCCAGAATCCCTACACCCGCACTGATGGCCACCCACTTCAGGGGGTGCTCCCTGAATTCAATGCGCACGCGGCGCGAGACGTTGAGTTGTTCTTCCAGGCGCTGGATGCCATTGTGCATCTGCCAGCGGCTTGATTCGAGCTGGGTTCTCAGCTGTTGGGTGTTGTTGCGTGCAAGTGCAGCCATCGTTTGTCCTCCTTGAATTCCGTCCGTGTGTCGTGGAACAACTGGCTCCGGCGCAATGACCACAGGATCATTGCCGCGGACCCCAGCAGCAGCAGCAGATGCGCTCCCGCCATGATGAAGGCGGCGGGCATCACCGCGCCATCCCACCACTTCTCTGCGATCCAAAGCGTCACTCCGACCATGCCGCAGACGTACATGATGAATGCGCATGCCAAGGCGAAGAGCGCGAGTGCCACCACGCGGATTCCCAGTCGCATGGCCTGCCCTGACTCCACCTTGAACAGCTTCCACCGCGTCTCCGCGTACACCACCAGCGACGAGAGCAGCATCCGGATCGAGTCCGAAAGGCCGTTCCCTCGATCGAGCCGGGATGACCACGGGGAGGAGGTGTCATGCATGTCTGTAGGGGAGAGGGGTTTCAGGGAGACCATGCGGATTGGGAACCGGTCTGCCTCGCGTTGCTAGCGGCGCGAGCTCAGGCGGAAGATGGAGGAAAGCAGCAGGCCGGCCGCCATGGCCACGCCCACCGCTGCGAGAGGATTCGTAGAAATCCAGGTGGTGGTCTGATCATAGCCGCGTGCAGCGAACTTTTCCGCAACGGCGAGCTGCTCGTTCATGCGTTCACGGGATTGGTGCAAGGCCTTGCGGGCCTGCTCACTCATGCGGTGGGCAGCGTCCATCGTGGGTTCCACGAGGCGGCTCTGGGCCATCTTGACGGTGTCATCTGCAAAGCTGCGCACATCACGCTTCAAGGATTCTACGGAAGGTTCAGTGGAGTTCATGATAAGAGTTGTATGGGTGTTCTCGTTGGGGTTCGTTGGATTTGAAATGGATGGCGCTCACGCCACGCGAGGCTCGTCCCCTTCATCTTCCTCCATGGAGACCAGATGCTCCAGAAGGCTGAGGTCCACGTTCTCGGGGGTGTGGATGGAACTGAACGCCGCAAAAGCTGCAGCGAGATGGCTGCTGTGACGACCACGATTGCGCGGCATCTCAGCGGCGTCCTGAGCGGGGAAGAAAAGTAGGGTTGCCATACCCTTCTAAGTGCATAGCATATGCCATCGACCGCAAGTTCCTATAAATTGCTCACATTGAGGCCATTACTGAAAAGACAAGAGGAGATTGATACCTGAGTTTTCATGCATTCTGCACTTCCCTGGATGAACCTGCTATGCAGCTTGCACAGCATGCTCCGGAAGTCGCATGAAAGCGACGACGTCCATCATGCTTTTGGTTGCCACTATTCAATCACAAAAAATCCATGAACATCTCCATCCGCGCTGATGGCGATTTGATTTTGGCGAGTTGGCAAGCCCGCCACATGGTTTTCTCATCTGGATGCCCGACTTCCTGGCAGGTCTTTGTGCTCTCTGCGTTCTTTCGCGGCCATTTCATCATGACCGCAACGCCCGCCAGACAAGCACATCATCAATCCAGTCCGAGCTTCTTCCGCTTGCGGTACAGCGTTGCCTGATCGATTCCCAGCACGCGAGCCACATCCGCAAGGTTCGGCAGGGTTTTCAGCAGAGCTTTGATGTGGGCGCTTTCCAGTTCCTCCAGCGACACGGCGGCGCCCACCATGGGCACATCCGTAGCCGCGCTTTCATCTCCGGCGCCGATCACCACATTGCTCGCGCCTGGAGAAGGCAGATCCGTGGGCGCAATTTCCTTTCCTTGGGCGAGAATGACGG
>JAEYUU010000519.1 GCA_023429545.1 Verrucomicrobiota bacterium | reverse complement strand
ATGTGGAGGCGAAGTACAAGCTGACGGAAAGCCTCTTCCTCGCGGCAAGATGGAACCAGCAGTTCTTCGACGACATGGGCGATGGCCGTGGCGGTTCCACCTCATGGGACCGCGACCTGTACCGCGCCGATTTCGCCGTGGGCTATCGCTTCAACCGGAACCTGCAGACGAAGCTGCAGTACAGCTACGGTCACGAAGGCGGGTTGAACGCGAATGCGGATCACCTTTTGGCAGCACAGGTGACAGTACGTTTTTAGTTTCCAGTCCTATGATGCCCTATCCACGCAGCGCCTACGACCGCACTAAGGGTCTCGTCTATTTTGCCCGCATGCTGGACAAGATTCGTCTGAAGGCAGCGGGGCAACTTCGTGAGGACTACTTCGAGAATCTCGGTGGTGGCTTTGATGGGCGCTGCTGCCGGTTGTTGGGCATCGACTACGCCGCACTTTGTGACCGCGTGCTCGCCGGAGGCGAGGATGATGAAATTCTAGATTGGGCCTATGCCCAGCGCGCTCCACTGACAGAGGAGCAACTGCTCGTGTGGAACAAGTTCATGGAAAAGCGTGGCTGGCGTGATGAAGACGATGGCTCCACCCAGGAACTGGAAGCCTACAAGGCAGGCAGTGGCCTCGGGCATCGCACGGATCTCGTGACCTTCTTCGACTACTACGAGGTGGATGAGGAGAGGAAAGTGTAAATGTGGGTGTGCGAATGCGAGTGCACGAGGCATCTAATGAAGTGGAGCATACCTGCCCCCATTTGGAACGACGCCTTGCCCGTTCCCAAGCGCCTTCACATTTGCAGAGAGGGTGTATTTGACGCCGAAAGCGACGTAGCCATTTCTGCGCAAAATCCAAGCAGGACTTCATCTGGCGGGTACTGGGAGCGTGGGGAGCAAGACGGGACGTTTCGTGTGATCATCCTCCTGGAAGGCTGGGAGCATCTTTCCAATCGCGTGTTCCTCCAATGGGTGCGGTGCGATGGGGACAACCAGTCTCTCATTGTAGAAAAGACGGTGCCCATCAAGGAAATCAACGACGCGGGAAACTGGCGCATCACGGTACCACGTTTTGTGAAGACCCAAATCATTCTGCCAGCGGAATCCCAGGAGCACGGCAAGACCAGTTTCAGCATCATGGCCACACCGGACCATGGACACAAAATTTATCGGGGCGTGAAGTGAGCCCAGAGGCGTAGCGCTTCTATCCCTACCCATTCACCATGCAAATCGGAATCGACAGTTTTGTAGCCATAGACCCAGAACATCAACACGAGGGCTCGCTCAGTGCGGTGAACCGCATGGCGAACATCCTGGAGGAAATCGAGCTCGCAGATCGCGTCGGCCTGGATTCCTTCGGAATCGGTGAACACCATCGCACCGAGTATCTCGACTCCGCTCCCGCAGTCATCCTTGCCGCCGCGGCGGCGCGCACGAAACAGATCCGCCTGACCAGCGCCGTGACGGTGCTCAGCGCGGCGGATCCGGTGCGCGTGTTCCAGGAGTTTGCCACGCTGGATCTGATCTCGAAAGGCCGCGCTGAGATCGTGGCCGGGCGCGGCTCCTTCACGGAAGCATTCCCTCTCTTTGGTTTTGACGTCCGGGACTACGACTCCCTCTTCGCCGAGAAACTCGACCTGCTGCTGCGCATCCGTGAAAATGCGCATGTCACCTGGTCAGGTAAGCACCGTCCTCCTATGCATGATCAGGGTGTGTATCCCCGCCCGCATCAGAATCCCATTCCCATCTGGGTGGGCGTCGGTGGCACACCTGCATCATTCGCACGCGCGGGTGCACTGGGCCTGCCTCTGGTGGTGGCCATCATCGGTGGCGAGCCGCATCGCTTCCGCCCCTTGATTGAACTGTATCGTCAGGCGGGAGCCAAGGCAGGTCATGCACCGGAAAAGCTCAAGGTGGCGCTGCACATGATTGGGTTCATCGGCGAGACCTCGGTAAAGGCGGAGGACGGTTTCTTCCCCGGATACAAGAAGGCCTTCGACAAGATTGGGGAGGAACGTGGCTGGCCAATCACCACGCGCGCGCATTTCGAGGCGGGCTGCAGCATGAAAGGCGCGCTGATGATTGGTGACCCGGAGTATGTGGCGGAGAAGATTCGACACGTGGACAAGGCTCTCGGCGGCATCACACGGCTGAACTTCCAGATGACCGTAGCCACCGTTCCGCACGCGCAGATGCTGGAGTCAATTGAACTGCTGGGCAACCGTCTCGCTCCGATCGTGAGACACTCGTTGCCGTAGCGAGGCGGACGAGTGCTTCTGGTTTCGGGATGGAGATACCGCAAAACCTGCCGTGCCATCGCGGGTCATGCGAAGCTCATCCATGAAACGGATCTGGCCCAACTATCATCCCCTCTACCCAGGGACGCGTGATGAAGGGGATGCACCGTGTGGCGAAGACGTCGATGTTGGGGCACAAGTCGGTGGAGGCGGTGCAGTTCACCACGGATCCAGAGCCGGACTTTGTCGGGGTGCCTGCCAATCAAAGTCGGCCATGACAACCTTTGTGACGCCACCTGTCATGGTCTCACAGCTTGAGTAGACTTTCCACGAAGAATCAAGCCCGATTTTGCCCTCGCCAGTGCATGCATCCGGAGGTATCACTGAGAGGTATTCCAACGACATGTCGTACCACCGATCCATTCCCATCGACGCAGACTGGCGCAGTGAATCCTGGGACCTCGACGTGGACTCTGCCTACGAGCATTTCAGCGGCAAGACGAAGGAGGAGGCCGCGCGGCTCTTCCAGCATGATGCGGCGCGCTATCAGGAGGACCTGCTCTACATGCCGGAAGCCTGCTTCCCCTACTATCTGGATGCCTGCATGATGTACCTGCTCTCCCCCGCGGCGGAGGGCGATGCTGACGGCGCCTCCGGCTTCATCACCCTGATTACCGAGCGCGCACGGGAGAACCCGGATGAGATCCGCGATCTGTGGCCGCAAATTTCACCCATGCTCCGATACATTGCGAACCATCAGGAGCAGTTCGGCGCAGACGAGGAGACGCACGGCAACTTTCACGATCAGATTGAAGCCCTCTCATGGATGGGCCTCTCCGTCGATGGCGACGAAGATGATGAGGAAATTGAGGTGACTGAGGAAGCAGAAGAGGAGGATTGAGGGCGACGGTGTCAGGTTCTTATCTTGCCACCATGAAATCTCTTTTCGCCTGTGTGCTGATTGCGGTCTGCCAGCTCTCTGCGGCGCGCGCTGACAAGCCACCGCCTTCGAGCTTTGATGAGATCACCATGACCTTCCACAATGCTTTCGTGCTTCAAGGCAAGTCGGGTGTCGTCAGACTGGTCTATCCAGACGCTCAGCTCGACGAGGAACTGGAGTCCATCTTCCAGAACAAGCCCACGAAGGTGAAACTCTATCCACCCACGGATGAAGATGTGGGCAGCATCCGGCGGCACGATGGGCTTGACTGGCCACATCGGCCGATTGCGAAGCTGTTCGTCCAAACGGATGGCCCGAAGGGAAAGGATTTTACCGAAGCCTGGTTCACGGTGGGCCTGCACGAGGGCAAGCCCGTGCTCATGGCGAGGAGTTTCCAGGGCATCCCGGAGTGGCGGAGGTGATTCCCCGTTGCAAAATTCCCTGCAATCTGCTTCCAATCGGGTCTGCATGTCCCTCCTCGAAGCCGTCAATTCCCACCTCACTGCCTGCAAGATTCGTGAATACACGCCGGAGGATCTGCAGGCGTGCCTCACAGTATATCATTCTAATGAGGGTCATTTTCTCCCAACGGGGCGTGCTGACGACTTCACCGCGTTCCTTGAGCGCGGGACATCCTATTTTCTCGTCGTCGAACAGGAGAATGAGATCGTGGGCTGCGGCGGCCTCGAACTGAGCGGCGACGGCCCATGGGCATGGTTGGTCCACGGTATGATTCACAAAGATCGCCAGCGCCGCGGACTGGGCACCACACTTCTGGCAGCACGCCTCTCTCTGCTGGAACCGGATGGCCAGTCAGTGGAAGTACGGTTGCGCGCTGGGACTGCCGCAGCGTCGTTCTATGATCGCTTTGGATTCGCGCTGCACAGCGTCGCGCAGCATGCCTACGGACCAGGAGAGCACGGGGGAAATCTCGAGCGAATCATTTTGCCTGAAGATGTCGAAGCGCTGCAGGCCGCTCTGACTGAGCATGGCGTGGAGCTCATTCTCAATGAATTGCCATTGGATGAGACGGCGGAACCATGAACCACGGGTCACTTCCCCCATCGTTCCCAATTCGACACCGCTGCTCGCGTGGTGAAATTTTTCATGTCCTCGTTCGTTTCCAGCTCCTCTCCCTTCAATGAAGCCCGCCTCCGTTTCCCGCCGCCACTTTCTCAATGCCGCCCTGACCGGCACCGCCTTGATCCAGAGCCCGGCGAGTGCTGCTCCGGCGAAGCAAGAGACGATGGCAGGAACCTTCCACGATCCGGCTCGTGACATCCCGCTGGCAGATGATGCGGATGTCATCGTGTGCGGTGCAGGCCCTGCCGGAGTGAGCGCCGCCATCACAGCGGCACGAGCGGGAGCGAAGGTGCGCCTGTTTGAATGGAGAGGCTGCCTCGGCGGTGTGTGGACGGCAGGATTGCTGGGATACTTCCTCGATTTCGACAAACCCGGCTTCGCCAAAGAGCTGCGAGACAAATTGGATGCACGCGGTGCGCGCAATGGCACCAGCGCCTCTCGATTCTGCTATGACCCGGAAGCGCTGAAATTGCTGCTGGAGGAGCTCTGTGTGGAGGCAGGCGTGAAGTTTCAGTATCACACGCGAGTGGCAGCGGCGTTTTGTGAAGGCAACAAGCTCACCACGATTGTCACCGACTCAAAGTCAGGTCGCCAGGCGTGTCGCGCGCCGGTGTTCATC
>JAEYUU010000343.1 GCA_023429545.1 Verrucomicrobiota bacterium | reverse complement strand
GGGTACGGGCCGTGTCAGAAGCAAGAGTATTACCTCCAGAGGTGATGGCCGCCGTGCCAAGCGCCGTGGTGGCACTGCCGATGACCGTCATGGTGCCAGCGCCGAGCGTAGAGGCGCCGCTGAAGGTGCTGACTCCGCGAACATGCAGCGTGCCGGTCCCAACCGTGGAAAGTCCGCCATTGGAGATCACACCGGTGAGGAACTGATTACCCACGACAGTGACTGTCCTTGTCGCGCCGCCAAGGTCCACGGGACCACCGAGCATGACGGATCCCGTGCCGGTCGCGCCAAGGGTGAAGTTTCCATTGGCAGTGACGGCATTGTTCAGGGTACGAGCGACCGCGGAATCCGACTGAATCGTTACCGGTCCAACGTTGCCGATCGTGACCGTGCCAGTGCCAAGCGGCCCGGAAACAATGGCAGAGCCCGCAAGCCCGCCCACCGTGCTGGAGCCGAGCATGACCACGCCTTCATCAATGGTTGTACCTCCGGTGTATGTATTCGCTCCCGAAACGAGAAGAGTGCCTGCCCCGGACTTGGTGATGCCACCGGTGCCGGAAATGACACCTGTGAGATCGATGCGTCCACTTGCCACCGTGACCGCCAAGGAATCCACGAGGCTGATATTCGTGGAAATTGTGTCTGTTGAGACAGATCCCACGGCCTTGTTCAACTGCGCGGCGACACCGCTGTTGTTGAAAATGAGCGAACCGCCCTCGCCCGGAACGAGGCTGAAGCTGTGACTGCCATCTGCATCGCCCAGATTGAGAATGCCCAATGTAATCGGTGCGTTCAGCACCAGTACCTGGTTGCCTGTAATGTCGTTGTTAATGTCTGCCACATCACCTGCGGCATTTGGTATCGGGTTCAAAACAAACGGGCTGGCGTCCGTGCCCGCGCCTGTCACGCCCCAAGGCGGCGTAATGGGTGTGTTAAAATCCCCGTAATTCGTATCTAGCCAGAAATAGCTCCCGCCCGAAGTTGGAATCCACGTACCTGTCGCGGCTTGGGCGGATGGAACGCCCCAGATCGCGGTCGCCATGGCGAGTCCGAAGAGGCTGAGGGAGAAAAAACACCGGCTGGCTAAGAACATAAAAGAGAGCGACTTATGCGGACGTGAACTGAGGATGGGACAGGATGTGGATTGCGCCCATGAGTAGGCCAGCCGTGGTCCGTAAGGACTGTTTCGACCGCCTCACGAGAAAGAATTAGGGGAGAGAGTGATTCAATGCTTTGACGATTAAAGAAGCAGATTTCAGCAGATTCCAGTCATCTGGCCAAGCAAAATCCTTAGATTGCAGTAAGCACGATGCATGTACAAAAAAACATCGTGCATCTTAGGGCCACTCGGAAGAGATGCTTATGATAATTACAAAATGAGCGATTTTCGTTTAAATAATCATAAATTCTGGAAGTTCCGGGGGATGATCCTATCTTGCAGTGCTGCGTTCGCTCGCTCCGCATGCCCCGTCCCCATCTTCCACTACCCCCTCGCCTTGCAGCCTTGCACAGGTACGAAGTCCTTGATACTCCTCCTGAAGAAGTTTTCGAAGACATCACGAGGCTGGCGTGTGAACTGTGCGAAGCTCCGATTGCACTGGTCAGCCTGGTAGATGAGGACCGCCAGTGGTTCAAATCGGAACGGGGACTCGGCAAACGTGAAACGCCGCTGGAATCGTCCATTTGCCGCCACGCCATTCTTCAGAAGGACATCTTCATCGTGCCAGACACGGCGCAGGATGAGCGGTTCAAGAATCACCCGCTGGCGGTCCACGAGCCTCATATACGCTTCTATGCAGGCGTGCCGCTTCTGACGGACACCGGATTGGCGCTGGGGACGTTGTGTGTGCTGGATCAGAGGGCCCGCGCGCTCACCGCAGTTCAAGAATCTGGGCTCAAGTCGCTGGCCTCCCAGGTGATGGCTTCACTGGAGCTTCGGCTCGCCCTCAAGATTCAGAAGCTCACGCTGGAAGGCATGAGCGACGCCTTGCTGACGCTCGACCAGCAGCGCCGGCTTACTTATATGAATCCCCAAGCGCAGCGGATTCTGAACCGCTCCATGCAAGAGCTCCGCGGGAGGGATCTTCTGAAAACCGTTGCAAAGATGGGGTCAGATCCATTCGCCCTCCGACTGCATGCCGCGCTGTCGGGTGATGGTGATGTAACGTTTGAAGAGTATTTCGAGCGTGTGCAGGCGTGGCTCAATGTCCGCGTGCATCATTCCAGCCAGGGCATCGCAATCTATTTCCGAGATGTTTCGGACCGCAAGCAACGGGAGGCGCACCTGCGGCTGCTGGAAACCTGCGTGGCGCATCTCAATGATATCATTCTCATCACCTCCGCGGAACCCATCGATGAGCCCGGCCCCAGGATTCTGTTTGTGAATGATGCCTTTGTACGCCGGACCGGATATGCACTGGACGAGGTCGTGGGAAGAAGCCCGCGCTTCCTTCAAGGTCCGAAGACGCAACGGGATGTCTTGGACCGCATTCGGGCGGCCCTGAAAGAACAGAGGCCGATTCGCGAAGAACTCATCAATTACACCAAGGACGGCACGGAATTCTGGCTGGAGTTGGACCTCGTGCCAGTAAAGGACCACGCAGGCCGCTGCAGCCACTTCGTTGCCATCGAACGGGACATCTCAGAGCGCAAGGCAGTAGAAGCCGGGCGTCTGGCCGCGCTGGCGGAAGCGCAAAGGACGGGCGACCTGCTCCGGGCCGTGGCCGATGGGACGGCGGACGCGGTATATGTGAAGGATCTGGAAGGGCGCTATCTGCTTTTCAACCAAGGCGCGTCGAAACTTGTGGGAAGGCCCGAGAGAGAAGTGTTGGGGGAGAATGACACGTCCATCTTCGGCCCGGAAGACGCCCGCATGGTGATGGAAAATGATCGCCAGGTGATGAACTCAGGCGAACTTCGCATCTCCGAAGAGGTCCTGACAGCGGCCGGATTGACTCGGACGTACCTGGCAACCAAGGCACCCTATCGGGATGGCCACGGAAACATCATCGGGATGGTGGGGATTTCGCGCGACATCAGCGAGTTGAAACGGGTGGAGACGCAGTTGCGCACATCGCTCAAGGAGAATGCAAATCTCTGCGCCGCCCTCGATGTGCACGCAATCGTGGCACGGACGGATGCCCAGGGAAAGATCACATATGTGAACGACAAGTTCTGCGCTCTTTCCAAATATTCCCGGGGGGAATTGCTGGGCCAGGATCACCAGATCATCAGCTCCGGCTACCATTCGAGGGATTTCATCCGAGATCTGTGGAAGACTATCGGCATGGGACGGGTATGGCATGGTGAAATCAAGAACCGGGCCAAAGACGGCACACTCAATTGGGTGGCAACCACCATTGTACCCTTCCTGGATCATCAGGGGAAGCCGGAGCAGTACGTGGTGATCGGTGGTGACATCACCGAGCGAAAGTTCGTGGAGGAGAAACTCCAGGACCAAGCCAGGCTTCTGGACAAGGCGAAGGACGCCATCCTCGTGCGCGGCCTGGACCACCGGATTCTCTATTGGAACCAGGGCGCTGAGCGCATGTATGGATGGACAGCGGAGGAAGCGATGGGACGCCCCATCAAGGATCTGCTCTACAGCGACCCTGCCGATTTCCTCGAGGCCACCAACCTCACCCTGGCGAGGGGGGAATGGATGGGCGGCCTGCGACAAATGGGAAAGAGCGGTGAGATGCTCGATGTCGAATGCCACTGGACGCTGGTGTGCGACGATCAAGGGGCGCCCAAGTCAATCCTTGCGATCAACACTGACATCACCGAGCGAAAGAAGCTGGAGCAGCAGTTCCTCCGGGCACAGCGCATGGAGAGCATAGGCACCCTGGCCGGGGGCATCGCCCATGACCTCAACAACGTCCTGGCGCCGATTACCATGGCCATCGATCTGCTCAAGGTCGGTGAGAAAAATGAGCGGAGGCTCAATGTCCTCTCCACCATCGAACAAAGTGCCAGACGGGGCGCGGAGATGGTCAAGCAGGTGCTCACCTTCGCGCGCGGTGTCGACGCACAGGATCTGCAGGTCAGCGTCACACGGCTCGTCCGGGAGATTGAAAAAATAGCCAACGAGACCTTTCTCAAGCACATTGTGATCCGCACGATGCTGCCGGAGGATCTCTGGAGTGTGCGGGGAGATCCGACGCAGCTTCACCAGGTGCTCCTGAATCTCTGCGTCAACGCGCGGGATGCCATGCCCAACAGCGGCAACCTGACCATCTCCGCCAGCAACGTCCATCTGGATGAGCACTATGCAGCCATGAACATTGATGCCAATGCAGGGCCACATGTGATGATCCAGATGGAAGATTCCGGATGCGGAATGCCGCCCCAGGTGATTGACCGGATCTTCGAGCCCTTCTTCACGACGAAAGAGCCGGGCAAAGG
>JAEYUU010000315.1 GCA_023429545.1 Verrucomicrobiota bacterium | reverse complement strand
GGTCACCTCCGTCCTGCTGCCGCACGACTACATCAACTTCTGGCTCACCGGCGTGAAGCGCATGGAGTAAGGCGACGCCAGCGGCACGGGCGTGCTGGATGTGCGCCAGCGCACCTGGTGCCGCGAGATCTGCGACTTCGTGGATGAGCGCGTGCTCAGCATGCTGCCACCGCTCGGCTCCTCCCAGGAGGTGCATGGCATCATCCGCCCGGAACTCTCAAAAAAGTGGGGCCTCAGCGATGGCGTAATCGTCAGCGCGGGCGGTGGCGACAACATGATGGGCGCCATAGGCACGGGAAATGTGAAGCCCGGCATCATCACCGCGAGCTTCGGCACCAGCGGCACGCTCTACGGCGTAGCAGACGCCCCCGTGGTGGATGGCCAGGGCGAGGTCGCCGCCTTCTGCGACAGCAATGATCTCTGGCTGCCTCTTGTCTGCACCATGAATGTCACCGTCGTCACCGAGCAGGTGCGCGACATGTTCGGCTGGACGATTCCCCAGCTCGAGGCTGCAGCCTCCGAGGCACTGCCCGGAGCGGAGGGCATTCTCTTTCTCCCCTACCTGAATGGCGAGCGCACCCCGAACCTGCCCAATGGCACCGGCGTGATCCACGGACTGCGCCCGGGGAACATGACCCCGCGCAACCTCGCCCGCGCCGCCATGGAAGGCGCCACCCTGGGGCTGGCATATGGCCTGCAGCGCTTCCGCGAACTGGGCATGAACCCTTCGGAAATCCGCCTCACCGGCGGGGGATCGCAGAGCGCCGTGTGGCGTCAGGTGGCAGCGGATGTCTTCAACGCGGAAGTCGTCACCCTCACCACGGCAGAAGGCGCCGCCCTCGGCTCCGCCATCCAGGCCGCCTACGCACTCAAGAAACGCGACGGCAAGGCGCACAGCATTCAGGAACTCACCTCACGCCTCGTGACTCTCGATGAAAGCACCCGCTGCCGCCCGGATCCCTCCCGCGTCGCGCTGTACGCAAGAATGCTCGAGGACTTCAGCAGGCTGACTCAGCGCCTGCGCGAGGTGGAGTATCTGTGATTTCTGCCCTGCGCTAGTGTGGCCAAGATTCGACTCAAACATCCCGGCAAACCCGTCGCATGGCTTATTCGCGCCATCGGCAACACGCTGCGGTTCCGCGTCATCAACCATGCCGGCATGGCGTACCCCACCGCCGAACGACACATCTGGGTCTTCTGGCACAACCGCATGTTCCTCATCCCCTGGCTGCGGGAAGCGCTCATCCCCGGGCAGGAGGGCGCCTTCCTCACCAGTCCCAGCGGAGACGGCCAGGTGATTGCGGAGGCGTGCGCGGATTTCAAGCTCAAGCCCGTGCGAGGCAGCAGTTCCAGACGGGGCGCGCAGGCCATGGTCGAGCTCGCCAACTATGTGAAAAGCGGCCACGACATCGGCATCACGCCGGATGGGCCGCGCGGACCAAAGTACAAGATGAACATGGGCGTGATCAAACTGGCCCAGCTCACCGGCGCGAAGCTCATGCCGGTACACATCCGCTTCGACAAAGCCTACAAGTTCCCCACCTGGGACGGCTTCCTGCTTCCGCGGCCCTTCAGTGGTGTGGAGGTGGAGTTTGGCACGCCCTACACCGTGCCTCGCCGCATGACGGAGGAGGAATGCGAAGCCCAGCGCCTGGCTCTGGAGCAGATCATGGTCGCGGGTACGGGTGAGGAGGCCTGAGGGCAAGTCCCGACCTGCACCCTCTCCCAAAAAGCATTTGCGGCCCGGACTCCTCGCGTGTATCCACTCCCCCGCTTCGATAGTCGAAGCCACCCCGCGCGGTTAGCTCAGTGGTAGAGCATTACCTTGACATGGTAGGGGCCACAGGTTCGAACCCTGTACCGCGCACCATTTGTTCTGACGTGAACCATTCATCGCGTCGCGGGCGTAAGAGAAGCGGATGAATCCGTTCAACGATCCCCAGGCGGTGGCTCGCTATGCAGAAGCGCCACCCCGTTTGGTGCCAGGCTTTGCCGATCTCCAGCGCATGACCTCGCTCCTGCTGGCGGAGCATGCACCGGAGGACGCCCGGGTACTGGTTCTCGGCGCGGGTGGGGGTTTGGAACTGAAGGTATTCGCCCATGCCCATCCCGGCTGGGGTTTCGATGGGATCGATCCCTCGGGCGAAATGCTGAAGCTGGCCGGAGCCACGCTGGGTCCGACGCTCAGCGCCCGGGTGTGCTTGCATGAGGGGTACATCGACGCCGCGCCGGAAGGCCCCTACGACGCAGCGACCTGCCTGCTAACCCTTCACTTTATCCCTGCCGAGGAACGACTTCGCACCGTGATGGAAGTCCGCCGCCGTCTGAAACCGGGCGCGCCTTTCGTGGTCGCGCACCACAGCTTTCCCCAAGGCAAAGACGAGCGCGACCTCTGGCTTTCACGCTTTGCGGCGTTTGCCATGTCTTCCGGCATCGAACGCGACAAGGCAGAGAACGCCCGCACCGGAATAGGGGCCAAGCTGCCCTTCCTCTCGCCGGAGCAGGACGAAGCTCTCCTGCGGAACGCGGGCTTTTCAAATGTCAGCCTGTTCTATGCCGCGTTCACTTTCCGCGGCTGGGTGGCCTATGCGTGAATTGGACACCCCGGCTTCTAGATAGCATCCTAACGTGAGCCCGTTCGCGGCTGGTGCTCCTCTCCCGCGCTGGAGAAGTCCTGATGACGGCTGGCTTCCTCTTCCCTCCTCCGCTTCCTCATCTGGCGGAAGCTCACCAGCCTGCCGCGCTGCTCGTCCCACAGCCGGAAAGTCAGCGATTTCAGGCTGGTGAATACGGTGAGCGGCTTTACCTGCTGAAATATAGGGTCTGCCCTGTGGCATCGTTCCAGGTTGTAGTTCGGAATCCGCGGGCTGAGGTGATGGATGTGGTGGAAGCCTATGTTCCCCGAAAACCACTGGAGCACTTTGGGCAGCTTGTAGAACGAACTCCCCTGCAGCGCGGCGGCAGTGAAATCCCAGTTCTCCTCACGCTCCCAATACACGTCCTCAAACTGGTGCTGCACATAGAACATCCAGATGCCCAGCCCGCCGCCCACCATGATGACGGCCAGTTGAACCAGGATGTATGGAACAATGCCAAATGCCCAGCTCAACCCCGCTGCCATCGCGAAAATGGCGGCATTCATCCACCTGACCGACCACCGTTCGCGCGAGTTGGCCTTGGGAGAGGAGAAGCGCTGCTGGATCAGGAACAGGAAAACCGGGGCAATTCCGAAAAGCACCAGTGGATTGCGTGCAAGCCGGTAGGCAAACCGTTTCCAGCGGGACGCCTTCAGATACTCCTCCACGGTAAGGGTCCAGATGTCTCCCGTACCCCGCCGGTCGAGCGCCCCCGCCCTGGCACTGTATCTTATACACAACTCCGAGCC
>JAEYUU010000280.1 GCA_023429545.1 Verrucomicrobiota bacterium | reverse complement strand
AGACAGGGTCATTCAACCAACCCTTCATTGCGGCCACGGCAGTTCTTGTCGCCGGCGTCACGATCTACCTCACCCTCGTGCCACGCGTAGAGCCGCTGGTTTGGGAAAAGAAATAAAAGGAACATGTCGTTCGGTCATGACTGACTCTCCGCTCTTCGATATCCTCGCCTCCCTGGTGCGCATCAACAGCGTGAACTCCTCCTATGACGATGGTCCGGGTGAGCGTGAGATCGCCTCGTGGGTGCGTGGATTCTTCGAGCAGCGCGGGATCGAAACGTGGGAGCAGGAGGTGTTTCCGAATCGTCCCAATGTCATCGCACGGCTTCCCGGGAAGAATCCAAACCGACGAATCATCCTGGAAGCTCACACGGATACTGTATCCGTGAAGGGAATGACCATCCCACCCTTCGAAGCGAGAATCGAGGATGGCAAAATGTACGGAAGAGGCTCATGCGACACCAAGGCGGGTCTGGCAGGCATGATGCACGCGGTGGCCTCACTGCATGCGGAAGGCATCCAGCCTCCTTGCGAGGTGTGGCTCGCGGCGGCGGTGGATGAAGAGTACTCCTACCGCGGGGTGGTGAAGCTTTGTGAGGGCCTCACCGGCCACGCGGCGCTGGTGGCGGAGCCCACGGGCCTGCGCGCCGTGATTGCCACGAAAGGCGTGCTGCGGTTCCGCATTCTCGTGCGCGGGAAATCGGCGCACAGCTCCAAGCCGCACCTTGGCGTGAATGCCATCAATCACATGGCACGCATTGTTCTCGCGCTGGAGCTGGATCATCAGAGGCTTGCTGCCAATGACCATCCGCTGCTCGGGCCTGCCACCTGCAACGTCGGGGTCATCCGTGGGGGAGTGCAGATCAACTTCGTGCCGGACGCATGCGCCATCGAGATCGACCGTCGGCTGCTTCCTGGCGAGAGGACGGGCGATGTCCTCGCGCACTACCAGGGGATGTTGGACCAGTTGAAGACGGCACATCCCACCCTGGATGCTTCCATTGAGGATCCTCCGCTGCTCACGGATGAGGCGCTGGAAACCTCCGCTGACTCGGATGCCGCCCAGTGCGCCAGTGCCGTGCTGACGGAGATGGGGTTGAATGGAGAACTCTGCGGCGTGCCTTTCGGCTGCGATGCCAGCAAGCTCGCGCGACAGGGAATTCCCAGCCTCGTCTTCGGACCGGGCAGCATCGATCGCGCCCACGCCGCCGTGGAGTATGTAGAGCTCGACCAGGTGCAGCAGGCCTTTGAATTCTACCGGAACTTCATCCTTCGTTTTCAGTGAGTGATTAGATAGCATCGCCATCTCCCACCATGAGCACCACGCCCGCCTCCACCTCCCGTCGTTCGTTCCTCCGTTCCACTGCGCTCGCTGCGCTTTCCGCTCCGGCGCTGGTCCACGCTGCGGATGACGACGTTTCGAAGAACTGCATCGACGCCCATGTGCACGTGTGGACACCCGACACGGACCGCTATCCGCTCGGGGAGGGCACCAGCAAGAAAGACATGGCCCCGGCAAGCTTCACGCCAGAGGAACTCTTTGCCCACACCAAGCCGAATGGCGTAAGCCGCATCGTGCTGATCCAGATGAGCTTCTACCAGTTCGACAACAGCTACATGCTCGATGCGATGAAGCAGCATCCCGGCGTATTCAGTGGTGTGGCGATCGTGGATGAATCAGAGCCAGATGTCGCGGACACCATGAAGCAGCTCGCGAAACAAGGCGTGCGCGGATTCCGCATCTACACCGACAAGGAGAAGGCGGAAGCCTGGCAAAGCTCGGCAGGAATGAAGGCCATGTGGTCGTGTGCGGCGGACGCCGGGCTTTCCATGTGCCTGCTGGCCAATCCTGATGCGCTTCCCGCAGTGCAGGCGATGTGCAAGCAGTACCCAAAGACGCGGGTGGTTATCGACCACTTTGCCCGCATCGGGATGAAGGGTGCGATTGACCAGAAGGAGCTGGACAATCTCTGCCGCCTCGCAGACGCAGAGCACACATTTGTGAAGACTTCCGCCTTCTATGCCCTGGGCGCGAAGAAGGCCCCCTACACCGACATGGGCTCCATGATCCGCCGCTTGCGCGACACGTATGGTGCTTCCCGCCTCATGTGGGCCAGCGACTGTCCGTATCAGGTGGGGGAGGGACATATCTACAAGGACTCCATCGCGCTCATCCGGGAACGGCTCGATTTCCTCAGCGCCGAGGACAAGGCGTGGATGCTTCGCAAGACGGCGCAGAAGGTGTTCTTCACCTGATCGCGCAGGTGCGTCCACAGGCGCAACGTCAACGCCGACCATCTCCGGCGGCAATCCGCAGCGCCTCTTCAAACGCGGAGGCTTCGGTATAAATGCGCATGCGCGGGCCGAATTGTGTGAATCGTTGCACGAAGCTGGCAGTCAGTTCGATGAAGCGTGAGCCGCAGAGCATGTTGAGCCGGTGGATGCGTTCCCGATGCTCTTTCATCCAGCGCGCCCACTCCGCGCTTACCTCCAATGAGGCTGCGGGAACGTCACGAGCATCAATGAACATCTCGATCGGAGCCTGCTGCCCCACATCAAGCTCAAGTTCGCGGAAGGGCGCGTCGCCGAACTCTCCCACATCCGGACCTTCGATCACGGCATGCACCACGCCGGCGGCAGGACGCTGAATGGTGAGCGTGCAGTGGACGCCTCGGAATACGCGTGGTGGTGCCAGAGTGCTCATGAAACTGCTTTGATAATCGGACTCTTCGTTGCCACCGGGGGGCCGTCTATCCACAAAGCCGGCGCCTATCATTTGATGGCCTCCTTGGCCGTCTTGGCGAGCCACATCTTTTGCACCAGGACGGGAGAGGAACCTGCATCCGTCGTGCGGGCCACGAAGGTCAGCGAAGCCGGCAGCTTGTAGCCGGTCAGGGATTTCTGCGCAGTGGGAGACAGGGCGACCGGGTTCGAGGCGCCCGCTTTCGGGTTCAGGTACACATCCACCACCACGTCCGCGACACCATTCGACTTTTTCTTGAAGGTCCACTTCAGCACCAGCTTGAGCGGAGCACCCGCAGGGGCGAAGAGAGTTTCGGACTCGCCCTTGATGGCAATTTTCAGACGGTTGCCCTCGGGCGTGACGATGATGGCGCTGCCTGAGGGAGAACCAGCGGTGCCGAGCAGGTCGAGTTCAAGGGGGGCGGCTCCGGTGCCCGGATGCCAGAGGTCGAGTGCCACGGCCACGCTGCCGTTGCTGAAGGTGTTTCCCGGATCGAGTTCGCGGCTCATGGTGGCGGGCGCGGCGGCGGCCAAGATCACACCCTGATACTTCCCATCTGGTGACCGACCCTTGGTTGTCTGCGTTGCTTTCCAGGGAGACTTCCATCCCTTCCCGCCACCCGCG
>JAEYUU010000169.1 GCA_023429545.1 Verrucomicrobiota bacterium | reverse complement strand
CACCCACTTGCCACGCAGCACAGGGCTGGTGCGCTGGGGATAGGCGGTGGCAGAAAGGATGGCACCCATGCCGACGAGTCCTCCACGCTTGGTGTCAGTGAATTTCACCTGCCGGAACTCGGGCCCTTTGACATTGGGAACGCCATAATGGTTCGCCAGCGCTTCATTGAGATACGAGTAGTCACTGTCGAGGAAATCGAGAACACGACCGTTGCGGCGCATGATGGCATCCGCGAAGCTGAAGGCCTCGTCATACATGTTGCGGCGCATCACATCATTGAACTGCGGAAACTTGCGGCGGTCCGGATCCACGGTGTTGTAGAGTTCATCGAAACGCAGCCACTGTCCGGCGAAGTTTTTTGTGAAGGCTTCTGCGCGTTTATCGGCGAGCATACGCTTCACCTGGGCGGCCAGCACGGCATCGTCCTGAAGTTTCTTTTCCGCTGCGAGACGGAGAAGTTCATCATCCGGCAAGGAGGACCAGAGGAAGAAGGAGAGACGCGAAGCCATCGCGTAGTGATCAATCTGATGCACCTCGTCAGGCGCCGCGGGCTCCGCCTCACGGAGAAAGAGGAACTTGGGAGACGCAATCACGGTCTTTACCGCGACCTTCAGTGCGCCGGTCCAGCCGGCATTGCGCTTCAGCGCCTGATTGAAGACAGCCAGCACTTCCTTCAACTCGTTCTCGGACACAGGCCGGCGCCAGGCCCGCTGCACCAGCGGACGCAATACCAAAGCCGCGCCTTCCTCGGGAGGCAGCTTGTCACTGGGGCAGGGAGAAAGCAGTCGATGACGCAGAGGATCCTTGCTCCACACTTCATTCACCACGTCATCGGCACTGGTGATGTATTTCTCAATCAGCAGCGGCGAGAGGGTCAGCGTGTCGGCGTTGTTGGAGAATCCTTCACCTCCCGCACCATCGGCAGGAAATTTCTCGCCAGGCTTGCTCTCAATGCCGAAAAGGTCTCGCAACGCATTGGTGTATTCGTCACGCGTGAGCCTCCGCACCTTGCGCACCCCGGGGTCGGTGGGCACGGTGGCGAGGATGGCCTTTTCATTGTGCCCCACCCAGTCGAGCACGGCCTGCTTGCCCTGAGGTTCGAGTGGAGGCTTGTTCTTCGGCGGCATGGTGCCCGCACGGAGTTGTTCGCGAACTTTGTCCCAGAGACGGATGTCATGCCGGGAGGGATGCTTGGCATCGAGGAGTGCCTGCAGATCCACATCACCCTTCTTCAGCTCGTTGTCGTGGCAGTCGAAGCAACGCTGCTCAAGGATAGGGAGGATGCTCTTTTGAAGGGATTCCGCCAAAGCTGCGTGGTCTTGAGCCTGCAGTGCGCTGATGGCAGCGGAGATCAGGAGCAGGAGGACGGAGGCATGACGCGCGGGCATTGAAGCGGGGTACAGAATGGATGGCGATGACGTGTGAAGGATACGTCCCTCAGGTTCAATCGCTATCCTCTGCCAGGGACGGTGCAATATGTTTCGAAAGGGAACATCGGGAGCGAAACCATCGGCGCATAGCCCGAAGGGCCTTCGAATTCACCCACCATCAATTCTCTCGCCGCATCATGCCTGCGATTAAGGATCGGGGACAATCCTGCCCCCATAGCCTGTAGCGGAGCCTCACTTGGCCTTCGCCCAGGCCATGCCGTCCGCCGTCTTGCCGGCATCAATGAGGGCGTTGACCTTGTTTTCCTTGAGATCAATCACTGCGATTTGCGCGCTGGCATCACAGGAGACGTAGGCCACAGTGCCATCGGGACGGACGATCACGGCCTGCGGAGCCTTGGGCACATCCATCGTTGCCGTAACTTTGAGAGTGGCGAGATCGACGATGGCCACCTTGTTTGCGTTCACGAGTGCCACCACGAGCTTCTTGCCGTCCGGCGTGGGGGCGGTGCCGTAGCCGATGTCTGGCAGCCTGACGTGGGTCCTCACTTCATTGGTCGCCGTGTCGATGACCACCAGCGCAGGCTCGAATTGGTCCGAGGTGAAGGCGAGCTTGTCATCCACGGAGAGAGAGATGCGCTGGCACATGCGGCTGATGGGAATGACCTTTAGCAGCTTCTTGTTTTCCAGGTCGAGCACAGACACCGTGCCGGGTCCCACATTGGCAGTATAGCCGCGCTTTCCATCCTTGGTCACGGCGAGCATGTGGGACTGGTCCTGGCCCGTGGACACGGAGCCTGTGACCTTCAGTGTGGCGGGATCGATGATGGAGACCGAATTTTCGATTTCCGTGGTGACATAAAGCAGGCCGCTCTTTTTGCAGAAGATGGGACAGTGGGGGCGCACGCCCTTGCCAAAATCAATCGTGCCCACGATGGCCTTCTTCTCGAGATCAATCACGCGGATGATTTGGCCATCCGTGCCGGGCTTGCCCACACCGGAGTCGCCGAAGATGGGGACGTAAATCAGCTTGCCATCGGGGGAGGCCGCCACTTCATGTCCGGTCACTCCTTCTTCCGGCACCACGGCGACCTGCTTGTTCGTCACCGGATCAATGATGGAGAGCGTGCGGTCGCCCTTGTTGGTGACTACCAGGGTGCCGGCAGCAAGGTCAGCGCCCTGCATGGAGGTGGAATACAAAAGGCACGGTGCGATGGCGAGGGCGGAGAAAACGGTGCGGAGGTGCATGACAGATTGAGTATGGAGAAGGCGGTATAGTACGAAGGCACAGACGAATGAAAGCAGGAAAAGAGGGGTGGACCGAATTGGGTGCGAAGGAATGACACAGCAGAGGGTCGAGGTGGCTTCTCTATTTCCGACACTTCGCATCCCACCAC
>JAEYUU010000168.1 GCA_023429545.1 Verrucomicrobiota bacterium | reverse complement strand
AAGCGTTTCCTCGGGGACATCGCCCATGAGCTGTGCTCGCCCATCGCGCGCATGCAGGCCTCGCTGGGCATCCTGCAGCAGCGTGGAGCCTCCGATGAGAAGGCTCATTGTTACATGGAAAAGCTCTCCGGCGAGCTGCAGAGCATGAGCGCGCTGGTGAATGAGTTGCTCAGCTTTTCCAAGGCCAATCTGCGGAGCAGCGTCGAGCTGAAGCCCGTGCCCCTCGCTCCGCTGGTCCGGCGGACCCTTGCGCGGGAGGACGCCAGCGAGGAGGCGGGCACTGCCCGGCTGGAGGTGCCGGAGGATTGTGCCGTGCTCGCAGATGAAGCGCTGCTCTCCCGCGCCATCGGGAACCTGGTGCGCAATGCCCAGCGCTACGCGGCAGGAAGCGGCCCGGTGGAGATTCGCGCCACCCGGAGCAATGGCCACGTCAGCATTACGGTCAGTGATCGTGGTCCGGGCGTTCCTGCTGAGGCGCTGCCCCGGCTCCTGGAGCCTTTTTACCGTCCGGATGCTGCACGCACCCGCGAGAGTGGGGGGGTGGGGCTCGGTCTCGCGATTGTGAAGAGTTGCACCGAGGCCTGCGGCGGGAGGGTGGAAATTGCCAACCGCCAGGGCGGTGGCCTGGAGGTCACGCTGAAGCTGAACGCGGAGAATGGCGTGGCCAGGGCGGGATGAGCCGCCGGGCCGGGTGTCCGATTCCGTCCCGCCCGCGGTCTGCAATACCCTGCCCCCTGGCAGCGTATTCTCTCCTCCCGTAAGTACACCCTTCTGCATGAGCCTGCCTGTTCCCGGACACCCCTTTTCCCGCCGCCAGTGGCTCTCCCGCACCGGTGGGGGAGTGGGCTCGGTGGCGCTCGCCTGGCTGCTGAAGCAGGAGGGCCTGCTCGCCACCAGCGAACGCCTGGAAGCCAAGCATTTCGACCTGGTGCCGAAGCGCCCCGTGGCCCAGCCCAAGGCCCGCGCCATGATCTCCATGTTCATGCAGGGCGGGCCGAGCCACATCGACCTCTTCGACCCGAAGCCGGAACTGGACAGGCTGGATGGCAAGGATTTCCCCGGCGAGGTGAAGTATGACGATGCCGCCGGCGCCAGCCGCGAGGTCATGGCCAGCCCGTGGAAGTTCCGCAAGCACGGCCAGTGCGGCATGGAACTCTCCGAGTTGGTGCCCCACCTCGCCAATGTGGTGGATGACATCACGCTCATCCGCTCCATGCACACGGGCGTGAACAATCACGGCCAGTCCATCTACGCTCTGGAAAATGGACGTGCGACCGGTGGCCGCCCCACGCTGGGAAGCTGGCTCACCTACGGCCTGGGCTCGGAAAACCAGGACCTGCCCGCCTATGTGGCGCTCACGGATCCGCGAGGCATCCCGGTGCTGGGCGTGGAGAATTGGACGAATGGCTGGCTGCCCTCCGTGTATCAGGGGACCGTGGTCCGCTCGAAGGAACCACGCATCCTCAATCTCGACGCGCCCATGTCCCTCAAGGGCGAGGCGCAGGACCGGTATCTCAATTTCCTCGGCAGGCTGAATCAGCAGCACCTCGAGCAGCGGCCCGGCGAGTCGGACCTCGAGGCCCGCATCCAGAGCTTCGAGCTCGCGGCACGCATGCAGACCGCCGCCAAGGAGGCGCTGGACATCAGCCAGGAGAGCGAGGCCACGAAGAAACTCTACGGCCTGGATGATCCCGCCACCCAGGAGTTCGGCGCGCGCTGCCTCATTGCCCGCCGTCTGGTGGAGCGCGGGGTGCGCTTCGTGAGCATCTTCACCGGCAACCAGACCTGGGACCATCATAGCAGCATCATGACCGGTCTGCCCACCGCCATCAAACAGGTGGACAAACCTTCCGCCGCCCTCGTCATCGATCTCAAGGCGCGCGGCCTGCTGGACAGCACCGTGGTGCACTGGGGCGGTGAAATGGGCCGCCTGCCCGTGATCCAGAACCGCGCTGGCGGGAAGAATGACCGCTCACGCGTGGGACGCGACCACAACACCTACGGCTTCAGCCAGTGGGTGGCCGGCGGAGGCTTCCGCGGCGGTTATGTGCACGGCGCCACGGATGAGTTCGGCCACAAGGCCGTGGAGAACATCGTGAACCACTACGACTGGCACGCGACGTTGTTTGAACTCTTCGGATTGAATCCGCAGAAGCTCACCTACAAACGCAACGGCACGGATCAGGTGCTGATTGAGAATCCGGAAGCGCGGGTGGTGAGGGAGTTGTTGGCGTAGTCAGCCGCGTAAGAGAAAGTCGGACCTTCCGGTCGGACAGTGTGTGGCGGATTTTCCAACCCGCCGGTCCGAGGGGCGATTACTTATGCTCCAATCGACTTATGTAGCGGTGTGTCTTCACGGCTACATCATCAGCAAGCTGCCGCCACTTCATGTCAGAATCAAGTGAACGCAGTTCTTCGACAGCCTCCAATATCTCATGGCTCTCTTGGATCGTCGCCCCGTTTGCGCCATAGAGGATGCCGCTTGGCCATTCATGAATGCAGTAGCGAAGCCAACCCGTGAGCCAGTCTACGAGGCGAGTTCGCGCCCACGTATTGTGAGGATCAAACTTGAGCATCCTCCGAAGAAGTTGCTCCTCCGTAGTCCGATTCAGATCTTCATGACTTGCCTTGTCGCCGTAAAGGTTCTGGATGGTTAGAATAAGGCACTGGATCGCGACTGGGTTATCTTCCAAGCCGGCCTTGGCAAACGGAAGCACGATCTCCTGCCAAAGGTGATGATTGATTTTGCTTCCGCTCGCACCTTTGCAGAGCTCAATCACGAAGGCCTCCTTCGGGTCAGAACGGAATTCTTGAACTACGCTCGGGATCAATTGGTGCGCTTGCGAACGCAGTCCCTTCGCCTTGAACTCGCAGAATCTGTCGTAGCTTGGATACATGAAATGGGATAACGCTCACTCCACCTTCAGCACCCCATTCATTACCACCCAATGCCCAGGGAAGGTGCAGAGGTACGGGTACTCGCCCTTCTCCATCGGCGCGGTGAGATGAATGGTGAAGGTTTTCTGCGGCATCACCATGTCCGTATACGCGAGCACATCACCTGACTCAGGCACATAGTGCTTCGCGGGACCTTCCGGGTCCGTGATGAGTTTGTTGCTCAGGTCGCCGATGGTCTGGAGTTTGCCGGGCTTGATGAGCACCACGTTGTGCGGCACCACATCAGGATTGTTCAGCGTAAGCGAAAGGCGCTCACCTGCCTTCACAGTGATCGACTTCTGCACAAACTGCAGGCCCAGTGCCGCATCGAGCTGGATGGCGCGCCCAGGTTCGCCTTTGGCCCAGGGGTTGGGCTTGGCGGGAGGAAAGGCGAACCCGGCATCAGTCGGGGGTGCGGCCTTGGTGGCTTTCGCGAGCAGCGGCCTGGCATTGGGGAAGTCCGTGAAGGGCTTTCCGAGCTGATGGATGGTCGCGTACAAATCATGCGTCTCGTCCTTGGCGGTGGCGATGTGCAGATGCACCTGATTTGCCACGGGCAGCTCGGGCACTTCGAGGAACACGGTCTTCCCATCGGGCATGACCTGCGCGGAGGTCACTTCGAGCACATCATGTCCCGCGACCTTGGGATGCTTCACGCTCCATTCCTGCGAGCCATAGGCGCCGGAGTAAAGGTAGTTCCATGCGTGCACGAAGTGCTGCTTCACTTGTGAGGCGACGGCCTTGTCCAGAGGCTTGCGGAAGGTGACCATCACGCCGTTCTGCCGAGGCTCCCACTTCACGGGGAAGTTGCTCTGCGGTGCATCTTTTCCACCGGTGAAGCGCACGCGCTGGAGGTTGCCATCCTTGGGTCCGTAGCAGCCCCAGCCATACATGCCGCTCACGTAGAGCTGACCATCCTTGGGATGGAAACGCCCACGCTGCGCACCGGAAAGGAAGTCCGCGGGAAGCTGCCACGCGGCACCCTGCGCGATGCCTGTGCTCGTGTCCCGCAGCACCGCGAAGCCGGTACACGCGCCACAGGAGAAGTGCAGCATGGTCTCCTCTGGGAAACCAAAGCGCTTGCCCTCCACAAACGCCTGTCCGCCACTGCTGTTGTCCACCCCACGTGGCAGGTAAATGAGAGGCTGCTCCGTGGTGATGCCTGGCTTGGGCCCGCCAAAGCCATAGTATCCGCCCGGCTTGACCTCACTCACGGCAGAAGTCGGTGTCCAGTCGCCCTCCTGCACACTGGTGGTGATGATGCCGGATTTGGAAAGGCCAAGTCCGTTGGGATTGCGGAAGCCGGTGGCGAGCACTTCCACAAGAGAGCCCGGCTTCACACGGCACACACCTTGATTGCCTGACGCGAAGTAGAAACGTCCTTCCGCATCGCGTTGCAGTCCGGTGATGTAGTCATGCCCGGAGGGCGAGGTGATCATGGCATTGGTCACACACTCGTAGCGGTCGGCTTCGTCATCGCCGTTGAGATCAACCAGTCGCGTGATCTGGTCGCGGCCCAGCACATGAATCTTGTCGTTGATGACCATCAGACCCTGCGGCTGATGCAGCCCCGTGGCGAAGCGTTTCCACTTTAACTTTGCCAGTGTGTCATCGATGCCGCGCACGATCCAGACCTCGCCCGTCATGGTGCAGACGGCGCCGTCGCCATTGGAGAAAAAGTCATGGTCGCCGATGAAGAAGAGCGCGCCAAAGGGATTGTCCTCAGGCAGCGTGAGGGTATCGAGCGCGAAGGAGGTGCCTTTGCCCACTTCTCCCTTCGTGGTGAGCACCTGCGGCCACTGCGCTGCGCCGCCCTTGGTCAAGTCACGCCAGGGATGTTCGCTGGCCGGTGCCTTGAGGCGGGTGAACCTTCCATTCTCCACCCACGCGGCATCGAGCATTTCCACCTCTCCGAGTTTGTACGCGAAGACGGTCTTCTTTCCATTCCGGTAAAGCCCATGATAGGTGAAGGGCTC
>JAEYUU010000143.1 GCA_023429545.1 Verrucomicrobiota bacterium | reverse complement strand
GCATAGCGCTTAGTGGAAGGTGGAAAACCATCGTAGGGGAGGTACCTGATGGTCCTCGGTCGTCTTGAGACCAAAACGTCCGCATACGCGGGCACGCCACGCCGGGGACCGGAACGGCGCAGGCGGGATAGCCATGCCACTGCAACAGTTGCAACTCCATACGGGCCTCCCATCTGGCGATTGCCTCATCCATAATGTCTGTGTGTGGTGCAGCTAGGAAGACAGGTATCGCTTTTAGGAGGAACGAGCCATCACACGGCAGGTCGCCGGCGAACGGTGGTCAACGCTTTCACAGCATCACCCAAAGACAGCTAACGCGAGGAAGCACCCGAATCCTCGGAAATGCTGCACGACCACTGGGTGAATCGCGATTCACCATGCTCCGACGGACAGGGAGCGTCGTGAACTTGAGTATTTGCGCCACCCAGAGTGGAGTAACAGGAGCAGCAGTAGCACTTGCGCCTGGAAGGTCTGTGCCCAAAGTCGGCCGGGAATCATCCCGGCACAACCATGTTCAAATGGCTCAAAAACCTGCGTAACAACTCAATTGAGGGATGGCGCAAAACGCATTACCCGACCGAGGAACTTGAGTGGCTCAGCACCAGCTTTCGTCCGCTGGCCTCGCTGAAGCCCGACGTGGCGGACAGGATCATGAATTTCATCGTGCTGGGCGGCGATGACGCAGTGTTGAAGGACATTGCCAGCATGCCAGCCGCGAGTGGAACTCTGGGCCTGAGGAGCCGGAGCGACTCTGGGCGGGAGGTGACGGAAAGGGACCACTTCTTCTCATCCACCACCATTACCGATCCAGAACTCCACTGGCGCCTGGGACTTGTGCTGCACGCCGCCTCACTCACGGGCCGCCGGGTCGAGATATGCCCCGGGCTGCTGGTCGGCGCGGACTTCCTGGACTCCTACATCTGGGAGGCGACTCGATGCAACGGGTATAGTTACCCACGCAGGCCGCAAACTCCCAAGCTCAATGCAGCCCAGTTCGAAAGGATGCTGGAACTCAATGGGAATCCCACTTCCAAGCTGGTCCGCGCCGCGTTGTTCGTGAACCCCGCAAGCCACAGGTGGGCCTCGCATGCGGGTTCGCTCTTCACTGCGATCACGGATTTTCATGATTCCCTGGTGCGGCATCCCAACGAAGTGCGCGCATGCTTGGGACATCCGGATTTTCGCTCGAAAGTGCACGCCATCGGCGTGCTGCAGGCAGCGCGGTATTCGCCAAAGCATGTGCCTGACACGGCCGCAACGCTGGCGGTGGACACCTCCAAGGTCGTGCGCGAGGCGGCACACGCATGGATCGAAATGGATGCAGCAGCCATCCTGCCACATATGCAGCGCCTCGTGCAGGATGGCTCCCCGGAAGAGCGACTTCAGGCAGTGCGACTCTTCGCCCGGCTCGGGGGCGAGAGTGCACGCTCTGCCCTGGCAGAAAGACTTCCTGCCGAGAGGTCCAGGAAGGTCGCCGATCTCATCGAGTCCATCCTGCGTCCCCCGTCCGTGACTGACCTCGCGGCAGAAACTTCCGCCGTCGAACTGCCCGAGCTGCCTCCCCTTCCCGATGTGCTGGCGGACCAGACGCTCGACAGTTCCATTTTGGAAGAACTCAAAACGCTGATTGCGAAGGCCAATGCCGCATGGCTCTCCAATTGGGAGAGACACAAGAGTCAGGCATGGTCTCCAAAGAAGCCCCCCTATCTTGATCCGGCCGCTGCGAAGGAGTGGTTTGCCCTTTTGCAAACCATGGATTCGGCGTCGCGGAGCCAATACGCGGTTCCCTCCGGCGGAATCGGAGGCTGGGAACCGTTGACGGAGTTTGCCGGACATCCGAAATTCAAGCTGGTGCATGTGTTGCGCTGGTGCGCGCTGATGCACCGCAATTTCCTCCACCAGCCGAACAACGGACACCTCGGCCATGCCCTGGCATGTCTGAGCGCGCGTATCCGGAAACATGGTCCCATCGACTACCGCGAGATGGCGGAGGTGTGTCGTCGGCTGGGATTCTCTTCCGACTGGATAGGCAGGTCGTGGCTGATGTGCGGACCCTATTCGGTCAATGAGCTCGCTTCCGAGCCGGCGGAGTTTGCGTGGAAATATTTCTCGGAACGCCTGACGATGCTGGAGGAGGCGCTGGGATGGAAGCATCCTGCTGATCCCAGTACGCGGCCGGGCTATTGGGCAGACACCATGCGCTCGAATGCCTGGCGGGCGCTGGCGGGTTTCCCCACACCGCCGCCGTCCTTCCTTGATCGCATGTGGGAGGCGGCACTCGGCTCCGGCAAGACGGAGCGTCCCCTGGTGCAGGAGGCGCTACTGCGCGCGCCGAATCGCGATGCGCGCATCATGGCGGCATTGGGTTCCGGCCTGCAGGATCAACGCACTGCCGCTGCCGAGTGGCTGGGCCGTCTGAAAGTGGAAAAAGCCATCCCCGCCCTGCGGGCCGCAGCGGCAAAGGAGAAGCAGGAGACTGCCAAGGCCGCCATGATCGGTGCGCTGGAGAGGCTGGGCGTGCCGCCGGATGAGTTTCTGGATCGCAAAGGACTGGCCGTGGAGGCCGGCAAACTCCTGGCCAAAGGAGTGCCGGCAGCGCTGCAATGGTTTCCCTTCTCGCAGCTCCCCGTGGTGCGCTGGGCGGATAATGGAGAAGCCGTGGCGCCGGACATCCTCAAGGGATGGCTGGTGCAAGCCTGCAAGCTCAAGCAGGCGGAGCCGGGGCCGCTGCTGCGGCGCTATGCGCAAGGATTCCGCGCGGATGACCGCGCTGCGTTCGGACCGTATGTGCTGGACGCCTGGATGGCGGAGGATGTGATGCCGCAATCTCGCCAGGAGGCGGAGAACACCGCCATGAAACAAGCGCAGGTCTTTCACCGATCCGCAGCGCAGTACCCGCAATACTATCCGCAGTATCAGGGCAAGTCCCTGGACCAAATCTACGCGAGCCTGCTGCCGGGACAGACGGAAGTTCCCAAGGGATCCGCCACGGATTCCAAGGGCATTCTCGCGCTGGCAGCCGCTTGCGCGGGATCCGGTGCCGCTGAGCCGGTGGCACGCTATCTCAAGAAGTGGTACGGCACCCGCGTGCACCAGGCAAAGGCGTTGCTGCAGATGCTGGCATGGGTGGACCATCCCACCGCCACCCAGACTCTGCTGGCCATCGGCACACGCTTCCGCACGAAAAGCCTGCAGGAGGAAGCAACGAAGCTGGCGCGTGAGATCGCCGAACGGAAGGGCTGGTCCCTCGCGGAACTGGCGGACCGGACCATTCCCACCGCCGGGCTGGATGAGGAGGGTGTGCTGGAAATCGACTATGGCCCGCGGCAGTTTTACGCGCGACTTGACGCGGACCTGAACCTCGTGATCCAAGATGCCGACGGGAAGGCCATCAAGAGTCTCCCCGATCCTCGCAAGGAGGATAACGAAGAACTGGCGGCGGCAGCAAAGAAACAACTCGCTGCCGCCCGCAAGGAAGTGAAGCAGGTGCTCGAACAACAGCGGACGAATCTCTACGAAGCCATGTGCGTGCAGCGGGAGTGGGCCTACGAAGATTGGGAACCCTACTTGAAACGCCATCCCATCGTGCGTCACTATTGCCAGCGCATCGTCTGGATGGCGCGGCGTGGCGAGGAGACGGTGTGCTTCCGCCCCCTGGCGGATGGCACCCTGACCGATGTGGAGGACAACGCGATCACGTTGCAGCCCGACCATGTCATCCGCATCGCGCATCAGACCATCATTCCAGTGGAGGGCGCAAAGGCCTGGGTCCAGCACCTCGACGACTATGAAGTCACTCCGCTGTTCGACCAATTCGGCCGGAGCACCCCGGAGATCACTCCAGAGCTCAAGCAGCAGCGGGAGATGAAGGACTTCGAAGGCTGGCTCGTGGAGACATTCAAGCTGCGCACGCGCGCCACCAAGCTTGGATACACCCGCGGCGCCACGGGGGATGGCGGCTGGTTCCATGAGTATGTGAAACGCTTCCCCACCACCGGCATCCGCGCCGTGGTCGAGTTCACAGGCAACCCTCTCCCGGAAGAGAACCGGACGGCGGCACTGCTGAATCTCTCCTTTCACCGCGAAGCCTCCGAATCCAACTCCGGTTATGGATACGGCAGCTCAGGGTTGCTTCTCAGCGAAGTCCCTGCTGTGCTGCTCTCAGAATGCTGGAACGACTTTCGACAGATGGCGGCCGAAGGTCCTGGCTATGATGCGGACTGGGAAAAGAAGAGCCAGTTTTAGGTCGCAGCCTCCATCTCCATTTCATTCACGCACTCAAACTATCCTCACAACATGTCCAAGATTCTCCAAGCACTCGATGACCTCGCGAAGGCGACCTACGTCACCGTCTGGCATCATCCCTCCATAAAACGGTACGTCCAGACGGGTGATGATGCACAACTCGCCGCCATCCCCCAAGCAGATTATCGGTCCGGCACCTGGCAACTGCAGAACGAGTTGCCCGACCCAGACGCATGGACAGACGAAGCAGAGCGCGTGATGAAGTTTGCAGTCTCCAGGAATGTCGAAAATCTGCTGACTACCTGGTTGCAGCGCTATTCGAGGTATTCTGAAGCACGCTGGCAGCACTTCGATGCAGCGGTGCAAAAGCTGCGCTCCCTCGGCCTTCCTGACGGACAGTTGCGTGAAAGGCTGGTCGATTGCCAATTGGTCGACAAGGACGACGAACCAACTCCGGCAGGCATGATAATGTTGCAGGCAAATGATGTAGATCTGGCAAAGTGGATTCGACGGCCGGGCCACAACAGTATTACCGAATTGCTCGCACACACGGCTCCAGACAGGCTCGAACGATTGCTCGATGACCCTGCATCTCTCCCCAATAAAACATGGATACTCTCAAGAAGCGTGCGTGCAAATACTCACCGCTTTCACGCACGGGCATTTGAGTTTTACAAGAGTCTAGGAGACGACGATCACAAGACGGGCCTCCTCATGACACTTGGAAGCGAAATGCCGGACAAGTACCTGTCATGGGCATGCGGTGAGTTGAAGGCCCTGATGAAGGGCGAATCCAAGCGCGAGTCCTACCGAGGACGCGAGGACTATGTGGGGCGGTCCATTTGCGAGTTCCTGATACAGCACCACGACCTTGAGGCGCGCTCCATCGCGGAGGAGTGGATCGCTGGATACAACGAGAAAAACCCATGGAACGCCCCCTTCCAGCGCGAGCTGGTGCTGAAAGCTGCGTCCGAAAACGCTCCGGAAATGGTGCAACCCATGGCCGAGGCCTGCACGCGCTGCGCTGCGGGGAATGTCGTGCTGCTGGGACTCAAGTATTGGAGGCAGCATGGCGTCGGTGATACCGGCGAGCGCTATCACGCGGCCCTGCAACGCGTTCTCGCCAATGGGGACAACAACTCCGTTATCACCGGCATCTCAGAGTGCCGGGAGTGGGACATTCAGCGCACGCAGGAAGACATCTGGCCCCTGATGCTGCACAAGTCGCGTCCCGTGCGTGGAGCGGCGGCACGGACTCTGGCAACGCTGGGATACGAAGCCGCAGGACCGCGGGCGCTCAAACTGCTGGAACACAAGAAGGCGGACGTGCGCCTCGCTGCTGTGTCCCTCATCAGCCAGATGGGAGGGGAAGAAGCCCTTGCCAAGTTGAAACAGCGGATGGACGTCGAAGAGAATGACGACGTGCGCGATGCAATCCTCCTGGCTCTGGAAAATAACGGCGGCGGCACAACGCTCAGTCCAGAGGAACTCGCCGAGCGCGTGGCCAAGACCCTTGCCAAAGTCAAGGCGTCGCCAGCGGCATGGCTCGATCCATCGGCACTTGCCTTGAAGAAAGAAGATGGCCAGCCGCTTTCACAGGATGAGGTCCTCTACCTCCTGGTGCGCCAGTCACGCTGCAAGGAAATGCGTGCCGATCTGGAGGCGAAGCCGCTGTATGCCGGGCTGGATCGCAAGGCGTGTGGCGAGGCAGCCATGGCCGTGGTGAAAGCCTTCCTCGGCAGCAATCAAGATGCGGCAGACCGCTGGGCGCTGGCCTTTGCAGCCTTGATCGGTGATGATCGCATCGTACCGCTGCTGAGCAGGGCCATCCACGAATGGGCGGACAAGCAGCGTGGCAAGCTGGCGGAGTATGCCGCGCAAGCGCTCGCGCTGCTCGGCACCGAGTCCGCTCTCATGGTGGTGGACAGCCTCAGCGTCCGCTATCGCAGCAAGAACAAGAACATCGGCCAGGCGGCTGCGGAGGCCTTTGCCGCAGCAGCGGAAGCTCGTGGTGTGAGCGTGGAAGAGCTGGGCGATCTCGTGGTGCCATGGCTGGGTTTTGAAGCGACCATACCCCGTCTGGTCACTGCTGGGAAGAACCAGGTGGAGGTGCGCATCACGGATGACTTGAAGCTTTCCTTCCGCGATACAGCCTCGGGCAAGGTCCTCTCCAAGCTGCCGTCCGGCACGGGTGCCGCCACCCAGGCGGAGTTCAAGGAACTGGCGGCCACACTCAAGGAAGCGGTAAAGGCGCAGCTCCTGCGCATCGAGACGCTGCTGGTACGTCAGTTTCGCTGGCCCACGGAGCGTTGGTGGGGGCTGTACGCTTCGCATCCGCTGCTTCTTCCCTTTGCGCACCGGCTCATCTGGTCCTGGCGCGATGAAGACGGAGTGTTGGCAAAGACATTCCGGCTGCTGGATGACGGCTCACTCACCGATGTAGGGGACAACATGGTGTCATTGCCACCGCGAGGCACAGTGTCGCTGGTGCATCCATTGGAACTTGATGATGCGCAGCGCCAGGCATGGATCCGGCATCTGGCGGACTACGAAGTCGAGCCGCCCTTCTCCCAGCTCGACCGGCCCGTGGTGACCGTGAACGACGAGGAGAGGAGCACGAAGTTTGGCAAGCAGGTGGAGGGCACTTCGCTGAACGCGATGACCTTCCGCAGCCGTGCGGAAAAACTGGGTTGGACGCGCGGAGCCGTGGTCGATGCAGGCGGCATTTCCTCCTATCGGAAGACCTTTTCAGGCGCCGGCATCGAGGCCTTCCTGTCATTGGATGGCATGTATGTCGGCATCAGCATGGATGAGAGCATCACCCTCGGTACCGTCTGCTTTGTGAAGGCGGGGTCCGTGATCGTCGGGAGTTATACCTATGACGAGCCATGCAAGGAGGACGACGCGCGACTCATTGCCTTTGGCGAGGTGCCAGCCGTCCCGTTCTCGGAAGTGATGGGCGATCTCACCAAGATCGCCGGAAAGACTGCTGACGCACCCGCCGCGGAGGCCTAACATCTCCACACCATGGCAGACACGGACCACATCCAACCTCCTGCAGAGCGCCGCTTCGCGAAGGAACTCGCCGCTCTCGCAGCAAATGATGCTGCGACGAAACCGGCAAGCTGGCATCTTTCTCCGCAGGCGGTGCGGCAGTTCATCACCGGCTCCGGCGGCGTCGCCCTGGGTCACGACTGGGAGGGGAAGAAAACGAAGACCGTCATCACGAAGAAATACTACGGTGAGACGGCCTTGATAGAGCGGTGCATCGTGACGCTGCTCGGCCAGCGCGGGCTCATGCCTGTG
>JAEYUU010000726.1 GCA_023429545.1 Verrucomicrobiota bacterium | reverse complement strand
GTTTTGAATCCGGGTACATAGTGATGGAGGAAAGGCGGGAGACAATGCCATGATGTGGCGTAGCGTGAGGAGGTGTTTCAGAGTGAAGACTCACGCAGTTCGGCGATGAGCTCGGACATCGCTTCGGTGAGTGCTGGCAGATTCGTGGGAGCCTCGGGGTGCCCCCCGCGCCTAGCATCATGCCAAGCAAGGGCGTCCTCCATGCTGGTCTGCATGTGCGATTCCAGGAAGCGCTGGGCCGCGGCGGCATCGCGTCGACGGATGGACCGCGCCACCCGTGCATGATGGAGCCATACCCACGCCACGTGACGCAAATCACGCTCATGGCTGCGGCAGCCGAAAATGGCGCTGCGTAGATTCACATCGCCGAAGATGGTCAGGGCACGTCGGTTCTCCGCAGACTTGATGAGAAGAAGATGGAAGGCGAGGTCCGCGTTCAGGTAGCGCCTCAGGGTGGCACCCGTCATGAGAGGTTCTCCCGAATCGCGGAAGTCGCGGATGGCGTCCCGCATGGCATCACACCGCTTGTGCAATTCCAGCACCTGGGAGGGCTTCATGCGGCGGGTGGCCTTGCGCACGGCGAAGGATTCGATCGCCATGCGTACTTCATACGCTTCCACGATCTCCGCCCGCTGTGGCAGCGCCACATAGGTTCCGCTGGAGGCGCGTTGCGTGACCACTCCCTCGGACTCCATGCGCCGGATGGCCTCGCGCACTGGCGTGCGGCTCATGCCCAGTCCCATGGCGAGACGGGCCTCGGAGATTTTCTGACCCGCCGTCAGCACCCCGCTCCAAAGCTGGTTCTGGAGATGTTCGTAGGCGCGCTGGGCGAGATTGGTCGCAGTCGGGGCCGCTTTGCGTGAGCGGGGAACGCGCGCAGGTCTTTTCACCGTAGGGCGGCGGCTCTGGGTCCGCGCTGTTGCCGTGGTATGCTGAATCACAAAACCGGTATACCGGTTTAGCACATCGGTGTCAACCGTGGTTTGGCGGAACCACGGTGTGTTGCACGGGGAGCGGCCAAGTCCGGGACCTTGGGGAGAGTTGCAAAGAAGTTGGCAGGAAAATGCTGACGCGAGACGCGGGCATGGCTAGCATCCGGGCATGTTTGTATGGTCAAAACTTTCGGGGAGCGCGTGGGTGGATGCGTGGGAGGAGCGTTTTGCCGGGGATCCACGGTTTGTCATCACCCGCATTCCTGGGCGGCATACGGTGCGGGTGGAAGTCTATTGTGAGAAGAAGAAGGAGGCGGAGGACATCCTGCGTCACTTCGGGGGCGTGGTGCGCCCGGTGAAGACCCGAAATTGGGCCGCGCTCACCGCTCAGGCTCCGCCGCCAGTGAAGGTGCGGGACCGCCTCTTGATCGTGGGAGAGAAAGACAGGGCGAAACTCGCCGAAATTCGGCGGGACAATCCCGGGCGCGAAATCATCAGCATCCCGGCGGACATGGCCTTCGGCACGGGGCACCATGAGACCACGGCCACCGTGCTGCGCATGCTGGTGGACATCGCGGAGGAGCGGGAGGACACGCCGTGGACCATGCTCGATCTGGGCACGGGCAGCGGTGTGCTGGCCATAGCCGCGGAACGGCTGGGTGCCGCGAAGGCGTGGGGATGCGACTTTGACGAACTGGCCATCAAGGTGGCGCTGAAGAATCTGAAACGGAACCGCACGAAGAACGTGACCCTGGAAGTGGCGGACGTGCTGAAGTGGAAGCCTAAAGAAAAGTGGGACTGCGTGGCCGCCAACCTCTTCCACGATGTTCTGGAAGAGGCGTTCCCTAAAATGGCGCGCGCCATCAAAAAGAGCGGGACGCTGCTGATTTCAGGCATCCTCCGCACCCAGGCAGAGGGCTGCCTGAATGCCGGAAGAAAGGCTGGATTCGTCTTCGAAGAAATTGTCACTCGCGGAAAATGGGTGACCGCGCAGGGTCGGCTGGCATGACAAATCCCTGACATCTGGACCGGCAAATCAAGGCACGAACGGCGGCCAATTTCGCGCTGCGGGCCGAACACCCTCATGCACGGCCCCGCCTTTCCTTTCACAATCGTTGACAAAGCCTCAAAGCTCTCCTTTTTGCTCCTCCCTCCAATCCTTCATCCCCGCTCCTCACAATGGACTTCATCGCCAAAAACGTCGCAGAACTCTCGCCTTCCCTGACCCTTTCCATCACCAGCCAGGCGAAGGCGCTGAAAAAGCAGGGCGTTGACGTGCTGAGCTTTGGCGCGGGCGAGCCAGACTTCAATACCCCGGCGCACATCACGGCCGCAGCGATCCAGGCACTGAATGATGGCCAGACCCGCTATACTGAGAGCGCCGGCCTTCTTGAACTGCGCGAATCGATTGCCGCGAAGCTGAGCGTGGACAACAACCTCTCCTACGAGCCTTCTCAGATCAGTGTGAACTGCGGCGCGAAGCACTCCTGCTACAATGCAATTCTCGCCGTCGTGAATCCCGGTGAGGAGGTCATCATTCCTGCGCCCTACTGGACGAGCTACCCGGAAATGGTCCGTCTCGCGGGTGGTGTGCCGGTAATCGTGGAAACGAAGGCGGAGAACGGCTGGAAGATCACCGCCTCGGAGTTTGAAGAGGCGATGACGCCGATGACCAAGATGATCATCCTGAACTCGCCTGGCAACCCCACCGGCTCGGTGTATTCCCGCGCGGAGATGGAGGCCATCGCTGAGATCGCCGCCGCGGAGGACATCCTCATCCTCTCCGACGAAATCTACGAAAAGCTCGTGTACGCCGGTCAGGAGCACATCAGCATCGCTTCGCTGAGCAAGGAAATCTACGACCTCACGATCACCATCAATGGCTTCTCCAAGGCCTATGCCATGACCGGATGGCGCCTCGGTTATACAGCCGCCCCCAAGGCGATTGCCACGGCAATCGACACCATTCAGAGCCACACCACCTCCAACCCGACGACCTTCGCCCAGTACGGTGCCATTGCTGCGCTGAACGGAGACCAGCAGGTGGTGGCGGATATGCGTGAGGAGTTCGACATGCGGCGCCAGTACATGATGAGCCGTCTGCAGAATATCAAGAACATCCGCGTGGTGGAGCCGCTGGGCGCCTTCTACTTCCTGGTGAACATCGAACCCATTGGCATCAAGTCCGTGAACTTCGCGGAGAAGCTGCTGAGCAAGCAGAAAGTGGCCGTGGTGCCGGGCGTCGCATTCGGTGCGGAGTACACCATCCGCTTCAGCTACGCGACCAGTTTGGACATCATCAATGCCGGCATGGATCGCTTCGAAGAGTTCTGCAATCAGCACTAAAGCCGGCGGCATCGTGCCGAACGAGGCGGAAAATTCACAGACGCGCACGGCAAACGTGCGCGTCTTTTTGTTTGGCACCCACGTCAGGTGGCGGGCAGGACTTCGATGTCGAGGCGGCCACCACTGGCGTTGTCATCGGAGACCACCTGCGGGATGCCATTCAGAACATCGAGCGAAGGCTGGTGGGTATGACCCGCGAACACCGCAAGGAGATTGGGCGAAGCGAAGACCTCGCGATGAAACTCGAAGGTCGTCTGCGTGTGCCCGCTCTCGCGCCACCGGGGGCGCCGTTCAATGGCAAAGTTCTTGTCAGACGCCGCACCCCACTCCGGATGGCCGCAACCGAACCCTAGGGGTCTGCCCGGCGCATACAGCGGGATGTGAACGAACAGCAACGTGGGCAGCCCAGGTTTCATGAGGCGGCGGAATTCATCAAGCTGGGATTGGAGCACCTCATACGTCGAATTGTCGAGGGCGATGATGCGCAAGCCTTTGATGTCCCGAGATGAGACGAGTGGATTGGCATCCCCATAGAGTGGCAGCAGGCGTTTTTGGATCCATGTCTCCCGGAGGTCCTGACTGGAGCCTTCCATGCCCTCGTAGTGCCAGTCATGATTGCCTGCGGTATAGAGCCACAGCAGGCCGGATTCCCGCAGTTTCTGTGTGGCCCATTCCACGTTTGCCTCAGAGGGAAAGCTGAAGAGGTCGCCTGGCAGCGCGAGCAGATCGGATTTGTTCTTTTGTGCAAAGGAGATTCCTTCCATGAAGCAGTCTCGCGGCGTGGTCTGCTGGCCGGACTGCACATGGCGTGTCTTGAGATAAGCGCCCGCCATGCGTTTGCTGTACTGGCCGAAGGGCTCCTCGCGAGAATCCTGCAGTCCGAGATGGGTGTCTGACAGCATGGTGATGCGCACCGCTTCTGAGATGCCTGCACTGCGCAAGGAGACAGCATTGTTCGTAAGCGAGAACGCGTGACCTCTGGTGACCCCGGCAGCAGCGTTGGCAAGTCCGCCGGTGGCCAGACCAGCAGTAGTCGCCGCACTCATTCCAACCACGGATTGAAGAAAACGTCTCCGATGCATTCGAGGGGAACGATTTGGTTCCGCAACCTCTATCCGTACACCATCTGATGCAATACAAACAAAAGTTTAGAGACAATGGCAAGGTTTGGCATCGTCGCTGCTAAGCGGTGATGCAGGCCCCCATTTTTTTCATGACTTTAATAGAATCCCAGCGTGTGCCCTTGTTCCAGGTGACGGCGGATCAAAATGTCCGCGGCACCGGCAACTCCGATGAACAACAGCGCTTTCTCAGTGAGGTGAGATTCGTGGACTACTATGCGAATCTCATTGGGACAAGCTTGGGGATGCAGAGCATGGAATTGGCGGTGGTGGAGGACGCGCACTCGCAGACGGCTATCTACTACGCACCGGCCATTGGAGGCACTCCCTCGGTCAACGGCCTCATGAGCAGCAAGCGCAAGGCGCTGAGCGAGCTTGTGGAAACCCTTCGGGAGGAGCATCGCGCCTGATACGCCGCGTTTCCTCCATGGCCTCACCGGACCTTTCCGACATCAGCGCTGCGACGCTGCACCTCTACCGCATCACCGGAGTGGTGGGACTGCTGCTGATGAAAGGCGGCAGCCAGCTCGCCAATCACATGCCTTTCGCGGATCTGCGCACCTCGGAGTTGGGCGGACATGTGACACAGATGGCGGGCGGCTACAGCCAGGTGCAGCGCCGCGTGCGCCAGATTCTGATGCTTTTTGATTCGGGTGCGCTGCTCATTGTGATGAAGGATCAGATCCAGCTGACACTGCTGCTCACACCGCAGGCGGACTTGGACAAGGCCTCTCTTTCGGCCGGCGCGTTCCTTGCAGACTATGCCGCGCAACTTGAAGAAGCAGCGCCCACTGTGCAGGTAGCCGAGCTGGCTCCAGTAGCACAGTCAATCCATGTAGCCCAAGTGGCAAAGGAGACGATGGTAAACGACGACGGAGTGGCGGCAATTCCGGTGGCCATTTCCTTCGATGAGTCCATCAGGGAAAAAGCCCTACGGGAAGAAGATAGCGTGTGGCCCAAGGCAAGCTCTATCCTGGAGACGATCCTGGGCAAGGTGATGGGGAACGCCCAAGCAGTCAGGCTGATCTCTCGCATGTGTGTGGCCAGCCACGGAACCGATGCGCCCCTAATTGGCGCTGTCCAAGCCAGGGCATTGGCGGTGTCGGTTCTCGAGCAGGTACCCAACCGGGCCAAGCGAGACGCCCTTCTCAGTGAACTCGAACACGCCCTCAACGAATCCAAACTTTGACTGCTCCCGTCAATACCATGATCCCTCCAGTCCGAATCCTGGCCGCCATCCTTCTGTTCGTGTTCACTCTATGCCTGCAGGCCCAGGCACAGGTGGCCTCACCAGAGGAGGAGCGAATAGCTGACGCTACCTCGAAGCTGCAATCCGGATCCACCGCGGTTGTACAGGGGTTGGAAGAGCGCCTCGAACAACTCATTAGCCATCAGGAGGGAACCAACAACATCCTGCGTGCCATGGCCGAGAGCATGGCAGCGAAAGAGGAGGCTGTTCCTCCCGTGGTCGCCGTGTCCCCATCCGATGACGCGTCTCCTGTGGCGGCGGATGCAGTGAAGATTATCCAGGACAATCTGACCTATGTATGGGTCATCTTGGGAGGGATTCTGGTATTCATCATGCAGGCGGGATTCGCGATGCTCGAACTGGGGGTGAGTCGCGCCAAGAACTCGATCAACGTACTCATGAAGAACTACCTGGACTTTTGCATCGGGTCCATCGTGTATCTGTTGATAGGGTTCACGCTCCAGTTTGGCCACTCCTGGATGGGAATAGTCGGCATGGACCAGACATGGCTGCCGAGTTTCGGCGCCGATCACAAGATCTGGATTTTCTTTTTCTTCCAAGTCGGATTTGCCTCCGCGGGTTGCACAATCGTCTCTGGCGCCATGGCGGAGCGGACGAAGTACGTGGGATATCTGGTGTATTCAGCGGTGTTTGTGCTACTCATCTATCCCGTGACGGCGCACTGGGCGTGGGGCAGCGTGGGCGGAGCTTGGGGTATGGCGGGAGAAAAGGGATGGCTGGAGGCGATGGGTTTCGTGGACTTTGCGGGATCTTCAGTCGTGCATGCGTGTGGCGGCGCGTGTGCGCTTGCCGGCATCATTCTAGTCGGTCCGCGGGTGGGTAGGTTCGCAAAAGATGGCACACCGAGAATCATTGCGGGACACAACATTCCGCTCGCCACGCTTGGCGCGATGCTTCTGTTATTCGGATGGTTTGGTTTCAATGCGGGTTCCACGCTGGCGGCGAATGCGTCGATAGGGCGCATCGCGGTGAACACGCTGCTCGCGCCATGTTCAGGCGCGCTCTTCGCGATGCTGGCCATGTGGCTAGCCCAGGGAAAATCCGATATTGGCATCGCCCTCAATGGATCTTTGGGTGGAGCGGTGGGTATCACCGCGTGCTGCGCGAACATCACACCCACATCCGCCCTCGTGGTGGGGGTTGTAGCAGGCTTGCTGACCTCCGGCGCCACGATCATGCTGGAGCGGTTGCGACTGGATGACGTGGCTGGAGCGGTTCCCGTGCACCTTGTGAATGGCTGGTGGGGGACGCTCTGCGTGGCGCTGTTCGATGAAAATGGCTTCGATATCGGACGGCTTGGCGTGCAGGCGCTGGGCACATTCTCCATCTCAGCAGTGGCATTCGCAGGCGCCTTTTCCATTTTCAAGGTGGTGGAAATGACGGTGGGACTGCGAGCCTCCGAGACCGAGCAGATCGATGGTCTGGACTTCTCCGAGCACGCCGTGAATGCGTACCCGGACTTCCAGACGAGCGAGCGGGCGTAGTCCTATGAAGGGGCAGCGGCTTCACCCGCCGTTTCACTTCAAATCCTCCCACGCCTTCAGCCCCACCACCGGCAGATACTTCTTCGCCGCCTCCGCCCACTCCGCAGTGCCTGCTTTCAGAAAGAGCCCGTAGATCTCCCGTTTCCTGCCTGGATCGGCCACACTTCCAGGCTTGTTCTCCCACAGTCCCAGGCGCAGGCCGCCCTCATGCGCGTGATCCACATGGCGATGCCAGATGAGCGCATCAATGCCCGGCTGGCGTGATGTCTTCTCCCAGGCGTAAGCAAAGCCCGCGGCCTGAAGGGTGGCGCCATCTGGCGTGGCGAGGCAATGGATGCCTTGCTCGCTCAGGATGATGCGGCGCGGTTGTCCCTGCCAGAGCAACTGGGGCCGTTTCATATACGCGCAGGCGACTTCGAGATTTTTGAAGGTGATGTGTGGGCTGTCCGCATGGGGCAGGGCGGCCTTGTCCAGCCAGGTGCGGGGATTGCCCAGGTCATCCGGATATGGGTGATGCGCCACATGCCACTCGAAGTCACCGCGTTCGCGCGCGCGGGCCGCGAAGGTGTCCAGCAAGTCACGGCCATTGCACGCCTCCTGCGCGCTGATACCTGGCATGGAAGTATTCCAATGATGATCGAAGGATAGATACACGCGCGCATGGGTTGAGTGGCGGCGCACCTCCTCATGGGTGGCGCGCACTGCCTTTTCATACTCGATCGCGACCTGTGCCATCGGAGCGTTCCCCAAGTTGTACCACAGCCAGTGGGAGTTCACCTCATTGCCCACGATGTATCCCCAGACACGACCGTGCTCGGAATGCGCTCCGCAGTAGCGCTCCGCGAGAAACGCAACGAGCGCACGATAAAGAGAGAGACCTTCCGCCGTGGCTGTGTTGAAGGCGGCGATGTTGAACTTCCCATCCTTGCGCCGTCCGGGATGGAGCAACACCGCGTCCTTCGCCGCATCTCCCGAGGGATAGGCCAGCAGGATAAAATACACCACCACACCAGCATCACTGAGAGGTTTCACCTGCCGGTCCAGACTGGCAACATAGCCGGCGTCGATCCAGACTTCGTGGCCCCCATAAGACAACCGGGTGCAACCCGGCTTCTCCGTGACATGAAAGATCCCGCCCAGGCTGACATTCACTCCGGCATGCCGAACTCCCAAAGCCAGGGCATCATCCACCATCTGCACCTGCAAACCCTTCTTGTTGGGCGGAGTGGGGAAGGGGTCCGTGTTCTGCGCGCTCAGAATCGTATTCGCGCCCGTGAGGAGGAAGGCGAGGAGAGAGAGAAGGGGGCGTCGGCGCATGTGTTTGCGATGATACGGTGCGTGAGAGCTACGGCAACGGAAGACCGTAGGCCCCGGCCCCACCTTTTCGCATGCTATGAATCCCAATCGAATAAAACTCTGGGAGCCTGCGTCAATGCCTCCATGAGAGCGCAACCTCGCCAGTCGATTCATTCCTCCCGCAGCTTCCTCTTCCCTGGCGTGATCGCCCTCACCGCATGCCTCCTCGCCATGGCTCCCGCGAAGGCCGAGGACTTCGCCACCCTGGTATTCCCTTCCGCTGCCACGGACGTGCGCGTGGGAGAGGGAGAAGTGATTGAGATTGTCACTCTGCACTTCGACTCAGGATGGGGTGAGCAGGCGCCGGGTCCGAATGAAAAGATTCCCTGCATGCGCGTGGTGCGTGGCTATGCGAACGCCGTCTTCGACGTGCCGGTGATGATCAAGCACCAGGCAAATGGCGGGCGCTTCCTGATTGCCGGGCCCGCCATCATCTCCTTCTTGGACGTTGCGAAGCCCGCTACACTGCTGGTCACCTACCGCAGCTCCAGTTGCAGCGGCGGCGACCACGATTACGCCCACTGACGACTGGCTCCAACGTAAACGAGACTCAGGCCTCCTCGCGTCCGGCCCACACCGGCTGGCGATTCTCCAGGCAGCCGTTCAGCCACCCGAGCATGCGGGAGAGGCATTCGTGCTTCTTCTTCAGCGTGGAGAGATGCTGCCAGTCCAGGTGCGAGCGCCGTGTGCCCACGGAGATGCGCTGAGGCTTGAGCAGATTCTGCAGAGATTCGAATTCCGCCGCGCTCATCTTCCGGATGTCATCCGGCAGGGGAAGCTCATCCAGCAGGTCCAGCTCAAGGCCGAAGCTCGTGATCCCAATGCCATGCTGGTGGCCCAGCGTGCGCAGCATCTCCACCAGGACCTCATCACTCACGCGCTCCGCGATGAGGATTTCCCCGTGGTTTGACCAGCGGGTGGCGCTCAGTGTCTGGAAAAAGTCCTCATTGCACGAGTCCAGCGTAACGCCCAGCTTGAGCTGCGCGGCGGTGATCTCCACCGTAGAGA
>JAEYUU010000712.1 GCA_023429545.1 Verrucomicrobiota bacterium | reverse complement strand
GGTGATTCCCCGGTTGGGGGAAGCCACGGCGGACGACCAGACTACTCTTGGTGCGCTCCTGCTGGCGGCGGGGAAAATCGCGACCTTGCTCGGGGTGAATTCCAAGGACACGGGTTTCCGCCTCACGATCAATCACGGCAGAAATGCCGGCGAAAGCGTGCCCCACATGCACCTGCACCTGCTGGCAGGCCGCGAACTGGGCTGGCCTCCGGGCTAGACTGAACAGGAATGTCCCCCGATCCTTGAGCACCCTGGCCCTTCGGAGGCGGGCAGACCATTGCATCCTCGTGGTGAGAGTCATTGGCTGGCAAAGACAGGCAGGAAGACCGGCCAGTCGCCGTCGAATCTGGAAGCTCGACTTGTAGCGTCATTTGGGCATATCATTGCCAAGTTCCGTGCCGAGCATCGTCCTTCCTGCCCGAACTTTGTGCACTTTGCGTTCTCCTGTGGCCGTTCCCTCAGGCACTTCACCCATGTGATGCATCATAGAGCACCAGACCCCTCGTTCCCCTCCCCAACCACCATCTGCTCCATTTCTTGAAGGAAAAACTTGCCATTTTAGCATTTTCTGGGAAATCTTACGGTAATCTTTAAATTCAAGAACTCTTAAGCTGGTAGGCCATGAAACGTCTCTTCCTTCCTCTGGCAGCGCTCGCTTTCAGCGCCGCGTCCGCAATGGCGCAAAACTACCAGACGCAGTATCCGTACGACCCTTACAGCGGCACACCAACGCCGCAGCAGTACCAGCAATACGAGGCGCCTCCCCAGCAGCAGCCATCTTATGGGGGTGGAGGCGGTGACTACACGAAGCAGAGTTATGGAAGCAACGCCGCTCCTACAGGCGACAGCGGTCGGTATGCCGAACTCCTGAGCTGGGGCCATCTGGAAGGGCACTACGCCTACAACGACTTCCGCGGCGACGACGAACTGGATGGTGACAGTGGCTTTGGCGTGAACCTGCGCGTGCAATTGATGAAGCCCGTCTTCCTGCACTTCGGCCTCGATCGCATCCTCGCCTCCGGCCCGAACGCCCAAGATCTGGAGGTCACCAGCGCGTCTGCCGGTGGTGGTGTATATATCCCCTTGGGAGATCGTTTCCAGATTTACGGCGAAGTCGGCATGCGCTACGACTGGACAGGTGGCGATCTGGAATACATCTACGGCGATGATCTGTCTGTCTATGTGCGCCCCGGGATCCGCTTGGCTGTGACAGAGGACTTGGAACTGACAGCAAGTGTCCTGTTCTCTGATACGGACAATCTCAACGAGTACGTCATCGAAGTGAGCGGCTACTACGCCATTCTAGACTGGCTCGATGTCGGCGCAGGCGTGGACATTGGCGACGACTACAACACCTACCGTGTGGGTGGCCGCTGGAGGTGGTAAGAAAGAAGGTAGTCCGCCGAAACTTCGGCGATCATGGAAGTCGGTCGCCAGACCGGACAGTTTGTGGCGGGTTTCCCTACCCGCCATTTTTGGCTTTCCGCCATGGCGGGAGACAAGGTTGAGCCTTCTTTCTTTGTCCAACCCTCCAGCTTTGGCACTTGCAGGGTGTACGCTTTCCGCACCTGATGAAGTCCGCCTCCCTCCCCTTCCCTCTCTCTTTTCGCGCGCTGTTGCCTGTATTCGCCAGTATCATCATCAATGGTGCCATGCATGGCGCCGCGGCTGCTCCGGCACAGCCCTATGACCTTGTGGTGTACGGTGGCACCCCTGCGGGCATTGCCTGCTCCATTGCCGCGGCACGGGAGGGGAAGTCAATCCTGCTGCTGGAGCCCACGAAACATATCGGCGGGTTGACGACCGGAGGCCTGTCTCACACGGACGTTGGTCCCCGACCGGAAATCATCGGCGGCATCGCAAAGGAGTTCTTCATCAAGGCGGATGCGCACTATGCCGATCCAGCCCGCACGGCCTCGAAGGAGTTCTGGTACCAGGAGCCGCACGTGGCGGAGAGAACCTTCACCGCAATGCTGCGGGAGGCGAAGGTGGATGTACTTTTCGAAGCGCGCGTAAAGAGCGTGGAGAAGCAGGGCGCCCGGCTTTCCTCTATCACCACCCTCGATGGCAAAACCTATCAAGGCCGCCTCTTTGTCGACGCCAGCTATGAAGGCGACGTCATGGCGCTCGCCAAAGTGGAGTACTTCGTGGGTCGCGAGGGCCGCGATGCCTACGATGAGCCTCTGGCCGGCTTCCGCCCTGCGCCGTTCCGTTTCCGGGAGAAGGAATACATGGCCAGCCCGGAGCGAAAGTACACCCACGGCACGCCAGCCAGAATATCCGCCTACGGAATGGACGGCAAGCTGCTGCCGGGCATCAACACGGAATGGCCGGAGTCCGGGACGGGGGACAAGCGTTCGCAGGCCTACAACTTCCGCGTTATCCTCACGAATAACGCCGCGAACCGTGTGCCCATTCCCAAGCCTGCGAACTACGACCCGCTGCGCTATGAGATCCTGGGTCGCATCATCGATGCCTTCCCCGGAGTGAAATACGAGAAGCTCGTATTCCTGGGCACGCTGCCCAATGCCAAGTTCGACGCGAATGCGAGCGGTCTCGTGCAGGGCACGGATCACGTCGGCGGGAACGTGGACTATCCGGATGCCGACCACGCCACGCGGGAGCGTATCTGGCAGGACCATGTGGACTATGTGCAGGGCTTCCTCTGGTTTCTGGCGAATGATCCACGTGTGCCGGCCGAACTGCGCACGCAGGCCAGCGAGTATGGTTTGGCGAAGGATGAATTCACCGACAACGGCCACTGGCCCTACCAGCTTTATGTGCGCGAGGCCCGCCGCATGCGCGGTGAATATGTCATGAGCCAGCGCGACTGCCAGAAGGCCATCACCAAGCCGGACAGCATCGGCATGGGCGCCTTCATTCTCGACTCCCACGCCGTGCAGCGCCTCGGGGACAAGGACGGCCATGGCATCGACGAGGGCAATTTCGACATCCCTGTGCGACCCTACCAGATCCCGTATCGCAGCGTGACGCCGAAGAAAGAGCAGTGCGAGAACCTGTTGGTGCCTGTGGCGCTTTCCGCCACGCACGTGACCTATGGATCCATCCGCATGGAGCCGCAGTTCATGATTTTGGGCCACTCCACCGGTGTGGCTGCCGCGATGGCCCTGGAGAAGAACATCTCCGTGCAGGACGTGGATATCGCCGCGCTCCGCACCAAACTGGTGGCCCAGGGACAGGTCCTGGAGCTCGCATCGCTGGCGAATCTGGTGCTCGCCGAGAACCTTCCGGGAATCGTCGTCGATGACGAAGCGGCCACGTACGAGGGAAGCTGGACCGCCAGCGGCTACGGCGATCCCATCGATGGCACCAGCCACAATGACGGCGATGCCAGCAAGGGCAGGCTGACGGCGCGGTTCGAGGCAAAGTTGCCCAAGAGCGGCATGTACGAGGTGCGGCTCGCCTACACCTCCGCCCCAAACCGGGCAGCAAACGTGCCCGTGAAAGTAGAACATGCCAAAGGCAGCGACACCGTGCAGGTAAATCAAAAGAAGCCACCCACTGCGGACAAGCACTTCACCTCACTCGGGAAGTTTGAGTTCACCAATGACAAAGCCGCCGTGGTCACCGTGAGCAACGAAGGCACGAAGGGTTTCGTGGCGGTGGATGCAGTGCAGTTTGTGCAGGTGGACGGAAAGTAGTCTACCGTGGTTCGGTGGACTACCTTTTCACGCCTTCCGTGTCTTCACCGCCTTCACCCGCTCGGGAAACAGCTCCCGGCAGATCGGGCAAACCGTACCGTCGCAGCCGCGGGCGGTGCAATACTCCCTGCCGTAGTAGATGATCTGAAGATGGAGCTTGTTCCACGTATTTTCAGGAAAAAGCCGCTTCAAATCCCTCTCCGTCTGTGCAACAGACCTCCCATCACTGAGCTTCCAGCGCTGGGCCAAGCGGTGGATGTGGGTGTCCACGGGGAAGCTGGGGACACCGAACGCCTGAGCCATGACGACCTGCGCCGTCTTGTGGCCCACGCCGGGGAGCTTCTCGAGTTCTGCGAGATTGGCTGGCACTTTCCCGGCATGCTCCTCCACCAGAATGCGCGAGAGATTGGAGATGGCTTTGGCCTTTTGCGGACCCAGCCCGCAGGGTTTCACAATGGCCTCGATGTCCTTCACCGGGACGTGCATCATCTTCTCCGGGGTCTTGGCCAAGGCGAAAAGTTTGGGCGTCACCTGATTCACCCGGATATCGGTGCATTGGGCGGAGAGCAGCACGGCCACGAGCAGGGTGTAGGCATCCGAATGGTCCAGCGGGATGGGCGGCTCGGGGTAGAGCTTGGAGAGCCGGGAGATGACGTGGGCGGCACGTTCGGACTTGGTCACAGGCGCCAAGCTAGTTGGATAGACCCAAGGTGAAACTGGAAAGTCAGACGAGCCGACCTCGCTTGCAGAAATCACAGCCACGACACACCTACTTCCGCATGGGAATTTCTCCATGAATCTCAAGCTGATAGGCCAGCACCACGACGAGGGCCAGGCTTAGAAAGTAAAAAATACTCCAGCACGCAACCCCAAAC
>JAEYUU010000698.1 GCA_023429545.1 Verrucomicrobiota bacterium | reverse complement strand
GTTTGGAACCATCATCGGACCGGGACTTTTTGCGAGAAGCTGCCGAAATTTTCCCTTTTTTCTGCTGCAAGAATTCGCTGATGCCCGCAACATCCCGCCATGAGCAAGAAGACACTCGTCCCCATGCTGCTGCTCCTGGCGGTAGCGAGTTTCATCCAAGCCCAGTCACCCCAAGCTCCCCCGCAACCCGCACCCCTTCCCTTCAAGGAGGAGAAGGTGGGGAACTTCCAGATCGGCGCCGGCGGAGCTACGGTTGCGAAGGTGGAGGGTGCTTTCGTTGGCACGCCCCTCACGATCGACGAGGCCTTTACCACGAAACATGAAAACGGACCTCCCAGTGCGTCATTCAAATTGATCGTGCCAAAGGGGGCAGATGTGCGTTTTCTTCCAGGCGGCAAGAAGACGGGAACTCCGGAACTTCTCAAGCTGACCCTACCCAATGCGGATGCCACCAAGGCGGTGGAGATTGTCCGCTTCGTCAATCTCACCGTGCCGATGGGCGCCAAGGAGGCTCGCGATCAGGTCGTTGCAAACCTGCTGAAGAATAAAGTCTTCCCCATGGTGACCAATGGATATGAGCAGGCGAAGCCATTGGATCTCTACGCAACCAAAGTCGGCGCCTATGACGCGGTGTCCATGCACCTGGAAATGACCAAGCCCGGAAGCGGCGAAGTCTATCTGGTGAAGGCCATCGCCATCCTGCACCCCAACCAGCCCGGGTCTGTGATGGCGGTTGTGATGGCGGACAACAAACTCAGTGAGGTGAAGGCCGTGGATGATCTGCAATCCAAAGGTTTCGCCATGAAAGTCATCCACTCGCTGAAGTTCTTGGATGAATCCGCAGGCAAGCAATGAAACGGGAGTGGTGCCAGCCACCACGAATCGGGGGCCCTCTTGCCACCAATCGTTCCCCGCACGTCTCCTGACGTGTCTCTATCCCACCGCTGCCACCAACGATAGAGTCTTCTCACCCGGAAGTGCGCCGAGTTCCATCTGGTTCATCACATAGGCAAACGATAGCTTCCTCCCGGGGTCGGCGAAGGCCAGGCTCCCGCCAGCGCCAGGGTGGCCAAAAGCCCTGGTCCCGGAACCGTACACACGGCGCAGTTTTTCTCCGGCTTCATTCACCGCATCCTTCATCACCCCGGCAGCGAAGGCGATGGGAGCGTGCAGCACCTCATCCTCCTGCTGGGAGATGGTGGTCTGCAGCGATGCCAGCACCGGCTCACTCACATATTGCCGGCCCTGCCACACGCCGCCGTTGGCCAGCATCGCATAAAAGGATGCCAGCCCGCGCGCCGAACCCACACCTCCCATGCTGGCATATCCGGGAGCTAGCGCCTCGTAGCGATTCATCTCCTGCACGGCCCCGAGCCCCGTGGGCGAGGCGAAGGTGCGCGAGGTAAGTGAGCCCTTGGTGTTGAATGCGCGGAAGAAGGGATCCTGTCCCATGTTGGCACGGAGCTTTCCCGGATAGAGCGTGGCCACGCGCGGCATCATCTCCACCGGCAGGCCGATCCAGAAATCGACATCCATCGGACCGCCCAGGTGATCGCGAAAATAGCCCCCCAGTGATGCCGCGCCCGTGATGCGCCGGACGATTTCGTCGAGGAGAAATCCAAAGGTGCGCGCGTGATACCCCTGGCTCGTGCCCGGTGGAAACACGGGTCGCTGATTCTCGAGCGCAGCAATCACCGCTGCGTAGTCCTGCATGGGCACCGCTTCATCCAGGGCACACAGTCCCGCCGTGTGCGAGAGCAACTGCCGCAGTGTCACATCCTGCTTCCCCCCACCGGCAAAAGCGGGCCAGACCTCCGCCACTCGTGTCCCCAGCGACACACCCGCCTCCTCCAATGCCATGAGACAGGCCACCGCCGCCGGTCCTTTCGTGGCGCTCCATACAGGCACCAGCGTTTCCGAGGTCCATGACTTCGATTGTTCCCGCGTGGTATGTCCTTGGGTGAGGTTCACCACTTCCTCGCCCTCAATGAAAACCGAGACGGAGGCTCCCAGCTCCCCGCGTTCTCGGAAGTTCGTTTCAAATGCGGCTGCCAGCGCCTGCTTCAGGTGCCCGAGATCCATGGATGCCATGTCCTGCTCTACAGCAGGTCTTTTACGTCCACCAGATCGGGGTCGCGCCGGGCGGACTTTTTCAGGGTGGCATCCATCTCGAAGGAGCGCTCCAGCATCGCCAGTGCGTTCGTGAAGTCGCCGAGACGCGCATGGTAGCAGCCGACGTTGTAGAAAAATACGGCCCTCTCATGCAGCGAGGGAGGACCATCCATGAGAAGAGCCAGCGCCACCTTGGTATGGCCCAGTTCGTGAAGACAGTAGGCTTCATGGATGAATCCTCCCGGCTCCAAGGGCTGCTTCTCGCGGAGGCGTCGTGCCAGGGCGAGGGCGTCATCCCAGCGCTTCTCCCCCATGAGGCTGAGGACAAAAATCTCCATCACATCTCCGCGCGAAAGCATCTCCGCGGGCAGCGAGTTCAGCTCGCGCCACACTTCCTGGAACATGCCGAGCTCAAGGTATCCCTGCGCGGCGAGAATGCTGCGATCATGGGGATTCATGCGGTGGGATATGCCTGATGGTCGTGAGCAAGATGTGCGCAAACTCGCATCTCATTTGCAAGCCCGCCATCAGAACGTAAAGCGTGGGCATGAACAAGGCTTTTGTTTTGGGCGCAGGACTGGGCGCGAGACTGCGTCCGCTCACGGATCAGCTTCCCAAGCCGCTGATTCCTGTGTTTCACAAGCCGCTGATCACCTGTGCGTTTGAGCATCTGCTGGGGGTTGGAGTGCGCGAGTTCATTGTGAATACGCATCACCTCCCGGAATGCTACGCGGAAGCGTTCCCCACCGGTGAGTATCACGGCGCGCCCATCACCTTTCGTCACGAGCCCGTGCTGCTGGAAACGGGAGGCGGCATTGCCAATATTGCGGACCTCGTGCGCGATGAGTCCTTCCTGGTCTACAACGGCGATATCCTTACCGACCTTCCGCTTCAGCCGCTGATCGCGGAGCACGCCAGGGGACAGAATCTGGTGACGCTGGTACTCCGCTCCTCCGGCCCTGCGCGACACATTGCGCTGGACTCAGCCACGGGGGCCGTGACAGACATCCGCAGCATGCTGGGCACAGGAAACATGGGCACACATCAGTTCACCGGCATCTACGCGGTGAGCCCGGCATTCCTGCAGCATCTCACTCCTGGGAAGGTCGAATCCGTGATTCCGGTCTGGCTGGAATGCATCAAGCGCGGTGAACGTATCGGTGCCGTGGTGGCGGATGAAGGGCAATGGTGGGATCTGGGCGACCGCGAGAGCTATCTGGATGCGCACGCCGCCCTGGGGGGCGGCGTGGAAAATGGGCATCTGCGCTACCTCAGCACCGGGATGACCCCGGCCAATGCGAGTTTTGTCTCGCCCAAGGCAGACGTACATCCCACCGCCTCCCTGCGCGGCGTGAATGTCATCTCCGAGGGAGCCTCCGTGGGGGCCAATGCCACCCTTCGGGACTGCATCCTGTGGCCCGGTGCCAAAGTGGCGGACATGGCCTTCCTCACCCGTTGCATTGTGCGCTCCGGGATGACGGCGTCGGGCGTGCTCAACGGGAAAGATGTGTAGCGGCGGCTTGCAATCCGGGCAGGCCCGCCGAACACTTCGCGCCCGCTTTCGCCCCATGCCCGACGAATCCGAACTGCTCCAGCTCACCCGTAACGCCCTGCCTGACTGGCCCCGCGCCATGGCCTTTGAGGCGATTCTGAAGGGTGGCTCGGATCGGCGCTTCTACCGGCTGGGTTTTGAGAAGGCGACGGAGGCGGGTGTCATCCTCATGGTGTACACCATGGCGCGACCGGACAACCCGCGCTTCGTGCCCGCGACGCAGCGCCTGGCTGGGCTCGGGGTGCGTGTGCCGCGCATCTTTGCCCACGACGCAGAGACCATGTGCGTGTGGGTCGAGGATCTCGGCAATGTGGATCTCCACGCTTATCGCCACGAGCCTTGGGAAACGCGCCGCCCCCTGTATGAAGCCACGCTGCGCGAGGTCGCGCATCTTCATGGCGTGGATGCCGCCGCGCTGAGTGCGGATGACATCGCCGAAATGGAACTGTGCTTCGACGAAGCGCTCTATGAATGGGAGCAGAACTATTTCCTCACGCACTTCGTGCAGGGAGTCTGCGCTCGGGACACAACGTTGGCGGATTTCTCGGAAGCGCGCGATGCCCTCCAATCACTCCGCCAGCACCTCGCGTCACTGCCACGCGGTCTCGTGCATCGCGATTTCCAAAGCCAAAACGTGCTCATCCGCGAAGGCACGGCATGGCTTATCGACTACCAGGGCGTTCGCCCGGGGCTGGCAGAGTATGACCTTGCCTCCCTGCTGCTCGATCCGTACGTGACTCTCTCTGAATCCGAGCGTGAAGAACTGCTGATCTGGTACGCTGCCCACACAGGCCGTGACCGGGCCACCATGCGCGAGACCTATCTCCTCTGCGCCGCGCAGCGTCTCATGCAGGCCCTCGGCGCTTATGCCAACCTGAGCCGCAATCTGAACAAGCCGCAATTCGAGCAGCACATTCCTGTGGCGGTGGAGCGGCTGCGCGGCGTGTTCCAATCACACCCCATGCTGACGCCACTGTTGAAGCTGCTCGGAGAGTGAGCTGCGCTTCGCATGTGTCGCTCTGCTTTGTTCTGCCTGCTCCAAGGCTCACCGCAGTCCGAAGAACGCCGCCTCAGCAGGCAGCTTCCCCTCCTGCACCGTGCGGGCCAGCACTTCACCCATCGCGGAGGAGAGCTTGAACCCATGCCCTGAGCAGCACGAGGCCAGCAACACCTGCGGATGCTCCGGATGAAAGCTGATGACGAAATTCCCGTCCGGTGAGTCGGTGTAGAGACAGGTCTTTGCACGCTCAATGGCATGTACTTTTCCTGGAAACGCCGTCTTCAGGAACGGCGTGAGTGCCGCATCGTCTTCGGGTTGGATCCCAAATTCGCGTGCCTCCGGCGTTTCCAGATATTCCCCGCCAGTATCCTCAGCACTCTTCATGGTGGTCCCATCCAACGTGGGGAATCCGTAGAAGGCGCGCTCCTCATCCCCCCAGATCCACACCGGCGTATCGCGAAAGCTTTCCGCACCTGAGATGCCGTGCCAGAAGAGCACCTTGCGACGCACGCGGAGTGTCATGCCGAGCTTTGCAAACTCCGGCGCTACCCATGCGCCCGTGGTCAGAATGAGTCTGCCTGCTGTCAACTCGCGCCGTGATGTGCGCACTCGGACGCCGTTTCCATCCACACTCCATTCGACCAGTGACTCTCCCGGGACGATGTCTGCACCTCTCACACGAGCCCTCTCGGCATGCGTGACCACGCATTCCTCCGGTGTGAGATATCCTCCATCC
>JAEYUU010000769.1 GCA_023429545.1 Verrucomicrobiota bacterium | reverse complement strand
GCCGGGCCTTCGGCCCCTCTTTCTCCGCCGGGATGAAGGAAGAAACAAGCGGGAGAAACGGTCATCGCTGCCCTTCGGTTGGGCCTGCTCCGGCAGGCGTTCCGGCAGCCGCAGGTTGCCGCCCCTCCAAGGTGGCGGGCAGCTTGTCGTAATCGAGGATCTCGCCCTTCAGGTCCCGCAGGAGCCGAGGCCCGGGCTGGAATCGTGCATCCGCCGCGCTCAGGCGGGGCGTCAGCTCTCCGCATTGCAGAGCCGCAGCATCCACCAGCGTGTGAAACACGGCAGACCCGGTGAATGGCGTGCTCACGTGCGACTCCAGCGCCACGGCTCGATCCGGCCGCAGAGCCCGGTATTCCGGGGACATCCAGACGACCATGGGAACGTGCATCACCTCCGGTGTGACGTTCCCGTGGGCGAAGGGAAGAGTCGTCGCGTCTCCTCCATTCTGACCATGGTCTGAAATGTACACCATCATGGAAGCGGCACGGGCCTGTGCCAGGATATCAATGACCTGAGCGAGGAACCAGTCCGTGTACCGGACGGAATTGTCATACGCGTTTGCCAGATTCTCACGTTCCTCCCCCGTAAGCGCCCGCACAAACGGCCGCGAGGCAATCTCCACCCGTTGGGCAGGGAAATGATTGAACTCAGGCGGATAGCGGTCCGCATAGTTCTGGTGGCTGCCCATGGTATGCAGCACCAGAAAGATTCTCTGATGCCCCTCCGCGAGGAGGTCCCTCACGGGCTGGAGCAGAGCGCCGTCATGCTCGGAAATGTATCGTCCATTGCCGGGCGCGAAGGTCCCGCTCAGGAACAGGGAGGCATGAGCATCTTGGGCAAACATGGACGACGCTGTGTCATACATGCCATGTTTCCGTTGGGTTGAGTACCATGCCGTCCGGAAACCCGCCTGCCGAAAAATGCTCACCGTGCTGGGAAGCGCTGGCACCCGCTCCAGGCCCCCGGGTGAGGCAGGAGTCATCAGCAGAGGCACACTCATCGAGGTGACCGGCGCCGGAGCAATGACGTTTTGAAAGCTCAACAATCCCGGCACCTTTGCCAGCAGGGGCGTGGTTTCCCTGGCATACCCGTTGATCTGAAAGCGGTCGAACCGGGCCGCTTCACCAAGAACGAGCACATACACCTCACGCACAATCGAAGGGACTGACACCACGCGGATCTGCTCGTTGACGGCAGCCCTTCCCGCGAAGTCCTTGCGAATCTCCCACGCCTGCCACCCGGAAACGGGCAGATTCGCAGGGAAGGTTGTGGCCAGTCTTTTCATCGCGACACGCGCGCCCAAATCCCAGCCTCCCAGGAACATCTGCCCCAGCGGCATGATGCCAAGCAATGCCAGCACGACCATCCGTGCCACCCCACCGAGGCGATGCCCCGCTGGCAGATGGCGCCCGGTAAACCACCAGAGGAAGCCCATGGCAAGGGGTGCTGCCAGCGCCGCCAGGAGAGCCTGACTCCAGAAGCGCTCCAGTTCACTCCAATCCGCCTCGCCCAAGACCACGAGCGCCCATTCCCGTGCTGGCGCACCCGTCACCAACTGGTAGATCATGAGCGCCGGGATAAAGGCAGCCAGCGGCAGCCACAGGCGGAGCCCGGTACGCACATTCAGGGAGAAGACACAGGGCGAGAGGAGAATGCCGACACCCAGCCAGAAATTCTCCATGTAAGCACGCTCCACGCGCGGCCAGAAAACCAGAAGCAAATTGGGCAGCGAAAGGAAAAGTACCGTCATCGTGATGCCGGCAAGGTGCGGCCTGTCATGCCGGGCGCTTTTGATGAGGCAGGAGATCATGGAAGCAAATGGCCGGCTTTGGTAGCCCAAAGCGATGCCATGAACGCGGCTCGTAGCGCGGACCTCAAATCAGAATGCGTATCCCACATCGTCACCGTTTCCTGGATGGCCCGCGGGCGCGCATCTCCATGCCCTCGTCCCCTCCAAGCTTGGGCCCACCCGTGGGGCCGCCAATCTTGTCCCGGACCTTTTCGCTACCCTGTTCCGTGCTGCCGTCCGTGGTATCCTGGCGCAAGCTTCTGGTGAGGTCGGTGTTCTGCTTTGCTTCGGTCGCCCGGGAGAGCTCCGCCTTGGCCTCATTGAGGCGCTGGCCCGCCTGATCAATGTCGTCGGTGAGGTTGCCCGGGGGAAGTCCCTGCTGGGTCACTTCCTTGAGCCGATCCTGGAGTTGCTCAAGGTGCTGCTGCTGTTTCTGGATTTCCGCCTGGGCCAGCGCCACGCGCTGTTCCGCGACCATCTTGAGGCGTTCCGCAATCAGATCCTGCCCCTGCCCCTGCCCATCATCCATCGCGAGGGCTTCATCCTTCATGCGCGTGGCCTGCTGGTCAGGCATGCCCTCGCCCTGTTGCACACCCTGCTGCTGGTCCGGCTGGCCCTTGCGGCCAGCGAGCATGCTCTTCAAGGTGTCACGAACGCTAGGCATGAGTCATAGCTTCCCAATTCTCCGCACGCGGTTGGAGAGATGCGTCGGTTACTTGACCCCGCCCACGGACATGCTGCGGCCGTGCTTGGGTCCATCGCCAATCTTGTAGCCCTGCTTCTGCAGCGTGTCCCCGACGGAGCCGGAGCGGAATTTCCTGGTGCCTTCACCCACTTTCGGTGAGCCTCCGAGTTCGGGTCCGATGGGACTTTCGCCGAGCGACTCAGGCCCCTTGGCGAGCGGGCTCACTTTCGGGGAGCCACCGACTTTGGGTCCAATGGACCCTTCGACGTGCAACTCAGGCGACTGCGTGAGCGGGCCCTTCGGTTCCATCTTTACTTTGCCCACTCCCTCCACCCCTTTGTTCACGCCATCGAGCTCCTTTTCGAGTTTGGTGACCTCTTTCTGGGCCTCCTGCTTCTTGTCCGAGAGGGCCTGTTTCTTCTTCTGAACGCTATCAAGCTCCGGATCGCCCGGCTTCTTACCGGCATCCAGAAGTTCTTTCTCCTTCTTTTCGTAGCCTTTGATGGCGTTGTCCAGACCCTCAACCTCCTGCTTGCCCTGCTTGATTCCAGCGTCAAGCTTGGCCACCTTCTCCATCTGCTCCAAGCTCTTGCCCGCCTTCAGGTCCTTGAACTGGCCTTCCTTCTTGGCCAGACCTTCCTGGCTGACGCCCCTTTCCTTCTGCAGGCCTTCCTTTTCCGCCTGAAGCTTCTCCCATTTGTCCATGTCTGGCTTGGGAGACTTTAGAAGGTCGGCCTGCTCTTTGTCGATTTTTGGAATGCGGTCGTTGCAGTAGTCGATGTTCTTTTTGTCGCGGGCGATTCCCGCGTTCACCTTCTCCATCTGCTTTGCCAGGTCATTCTTTACAGCATTGTCGGTCTGGAGTTGCTCCAGGCCCTTGCCGTTTTTAAGCATGACGTTCTCAGCCTCGAGCTTTGTATTGGCCTCATTGAGATTCGCCTTTTCAACGACGAGTTCATTGGCCTTCGCCTGAAGCTCCTTCCATCCGTCCAAGTCAGGCTCGGGGGTCTTTTTAAGACAATCTTGCTGCTGACGATCGATGTCCTTCAGGCTTGTGTCGATGTCGCTGATGCGCTGGTTGTTGGCATCAATCTTCTCATGGTTCTCCATCATCTTCTCACCCTGCTCCCTGGTGAGGTCGAGATTCTTGTCGGAGGTTTCCATGCCATTGGCCTTGAGAACCTCGCGCATCTCCGTGCGCATCTTCTCATTCTCGGCCTTCATGAACTCGCGCTCTTCCTTGCGGATCTGCGCATCCCTTTCCAGGCCGGTCTTTTCCTTCTCCTCGGCGGCTGCCTGCGCCCTGGATTCGCGCTCCCTTCTGCGTCGCTCTTCGACAATGGTCTTGAAGAGGGCCCACAAGTCGTCGCCAATCGACTTGGCTGTCTTCGTGAATTCGTCACCGGCGTCTTCGGACATAGTGCTGGAAATCTAAAGGTGAATTCAGGCTCGCTAGAGCTGCACGTGATTGCGTCTCTGCCATAGAATGATCGGCTTTTCACCGGGGGCGGTTACGCGGAAGAGGTAATCTTTCCATTTGTCTCCAAGACGCTGCTGGGCAGCACTGAGCGCCCACTTTTCCGCCACCTTCACCGGCATGGGATATGGAATCGAATTGTGTACCATCGTTTCCACCCAGACATCACCGTGAATCTGCCCGTAATACTCGATCCGGGAACCCTCAGGAATGACATCCGTGATGATGGAGGTGCGCGTGGTGGTGGTGGCGGCGCAGGACGCCAGCAACATGCAGGCGGCGAGAAGCGGCAGGAGTGCTTTGGCGGTCATGAGGCGTCTTTGTCAGTCTTGTTTCCACCCATTATGATGCGTCCCCGCTCGGCCCAGGGCTTGCCCCAGCGGTCGTAGCAATACATCGTCACGGCTGCACCAAAGCCGGCCCAGGCGAGGACATAGGTTTCCCGGTATACACCAATCAGCACGGCCCAGGCGCACAGGCCATACCGCTTGATTTCGCGCTTGTGCAACTGCCATAACTCACGCGCTCTGTATGACCAGTTTCCCATTTTCGACGTTGAGTTCGCCAGAGGTGGCCAGTCCTTGAAGCATGGCCTCGCGCACGGCGTGGCGGCAGTGGCTCTCCACGGTGGTGCGCATGCGGCGCGCGCCGAGGCGGGGCTCCACGCCCTCCGCCACCAGGAGTTCCAGGACACCTTTCCCGAAGGTGAGGTTGTGCCCTTTCGAGGCGAGCAGCTTCAGTTCCTTGTTCAGCATGATGCTGGCAATCTGTTTCTGTGCGTTGTAACTGAGACGCTGGAAGACACAGCGCACATTGAATCGCGCCAGCACCTCAGGTCGGAGTTCCGCTGCGGCCAGATCTTCAATGAAACGCTCGATGGTGGTAATGCTGCTGCTCTTCACGTCCATCAGGACATCCGAGCCAATGTTGGTGGTGGCGACGATGTAGAATTCCGAAAGGTTCAACGTGTCCCCATTGGCCACCGTGATGCGCGCAGCATCAAGCACCTGCAGGAAGATATCCAGCACCCGCGGGTGGCCTTTTTCAATTTCGTCGAACAGGATGAAGCCCTTGCCCTCAGCCCTGTCATAGAATCGGCCTATATTTCCCCGGCTTGTTTCCCCCTGCCCGAGCAGAAGCTGAAGCGATTCCTGGTTCTGGTACTCGGACATATCCAGCCGGATGCAATGCTTTTCCACATCGCCAAACAGGTACTGGCACATGAGCAG
>JAEYUU010000768.1 GCA_023429545.1 Verrucomicrobiota bacterium | reverse complement strand
CCTCATAGCGCCCCACGTGATCCGGTCCATGCATCGCCAGCCGGTCCATTGGGCCAAGCGCACCTTCCCGCATCTCCAGTTGCTCAAACCACATCTGCAGCGCTCTCTGCCGTTCTTCAGCGGGCATGGGCAAATGCCCCAGCAGGCGCAGCATCGCCTCGGCATCGAGAGATTGGGCAAGATTCCACTTGAGCCGCGTCAGCTCGAGCTGGGCCGGGTTCATGTCCACCAGCAGCAGGCGCTTCAGCGGCACCCAACTCAGGCACACCGCTGTGTCCCCTCCCGAGGCGACCATGACTGCCGTTCCTTCGTAGGGAAGCACGGAGGCCAGTTCCAAATCCAGACGAGGATCCTCACGCACCTGGGCAAATGCCAGGGGCAACTTCGCAGCCTGCAAGGCCCAGGTGTCAGGAGGCGGCAGCATGAGAGAGCGCAACATGATTCCCCGCCTTCCAGCGGAAATACGATTGGAGCAACCCAAACAGCACCGCACTGGCGGCGAGATCCACGAAGTAGTGCAGCCGCAGATACAGTGTCCCCGCGGCCATGAGCGCTGCCGGCGCCATCATGATCCAGAATCTCACCCGGTAGTGACTCCAGTCCCAGGCCAGCAGGGTCATGGTCACCAGCACATGCATGCTGGGGAACGCATCATAGCGCGCCGCGACCCTCAAGTTCAGCATCTCATTGAATGCCGTGATCACACCTCCCTGCACGGGAGCGGCAAAAAGCTCCGGGAAGGCCACCGCCGGGGTGGCGGCTGGCAGAAGAAAGTACGCGCTGAATCCCACGGCAAAGGTGGTGAAGACACCGCGCATGAATTCCATCCGTCGTGCTGCCACAAGACACCTCGCGGAGAGGAAGGCCCAGTGGACATAGACCTGGTAGCTCAGATACGCCGCACTGAAGACATCAGCCGTCCATGGAGGCAGCCCCCCCTGCCACGACGCTGCGGGCGTGACCCCGCAAAGCCACGTGTCCCACGCTAGAAACTGGGCACTTCTGAGCGGCAGGCGCAGAGCTTCGATGATGCTCGAACTGCCGCCGTACACGAGCCACGTCGCGAGCGCGGCAGCCACCAGCCGCACGCGTTCACCCTTCTGGGAAAGGAACATCACCCCTGCATACGCGATGGTAGCCGCCATCACCCCGAGTGTGAGTTCCTGCGCCGCGCCATGTCGCACCATGAGCGCCAGGGCAAGCGCGCCACCCAGCGCGAGATAGAGCGCCTCATGGAGTTGCAGATGCCATGATGGACTCGTCCGGTTCACGGCGCAGCAGTTCCGCGCCTCCATCCCAGCGGGCTCCTTTTCAAGCTTCCATGCACAAACTCCCGGACGAAGGACGCATACGAAGGAATGTAGGGCGCTCCCTGCTGCCTGAGTTCCGGCTCCAGCGCCTCATGCACCTGCGGCAGGTGATGCCAGGGCACTCCGGGATAAAGGTGATGCTCCAGGTGGTAGTTCTCATTGCACATGAAATAGCACACCAGCGGGTGGGTGAGAATCGTGCGCGTGCCCCGCAACTCATCATCCGCCTCCTCAAGAAGGGTGTGCTGGCTCATGCCACGGATGTTGACCATGGTGTTGATGAAAATCATCGGCACGAGCCATCCATAAAGCAGCCACCTCCAGGGAAGCGGGGACATCCACACGATCGCAATGAGAATGCCCAGCACCGCGAGTTCCAGCAGGATCCATCCCCGCTCCCGCCATGTCCCATGCTTCAGACCCAGCAGAGGAATCGCCGTGATGTACACCGGATAGCCCACAAGAAGGCGCAGCCAGTTCATGCAAAAGACCAGCCACGTCCACCGCGTGTAGTTCTCATAGTGGTCCGGATCACCTTCCTCCCCCAGGTGGCTGTGGTGGCGAAGGTGAAGCACGCGGTACGCAGAATAATTCTGCAGCACAGGCATGGCGCAGGCAGCACCCAGCATGCCATTCCAGAAGGCATTCCTGCTCAGCGTGCCATGCACCGCCTCATGAGTGAAAAGGCTGATGCCGTGCAGCGAGGCCCCCGCCAGCAGACAAAATGGCAGCGCCGCCACCCAGTGCCACTGCGCGGCAGCGAACACTCCGCCAGAAGCCCCAAGCACATACAGCAGCACAAACATCCCCGCGCGACCCCAATGGCGGCCATGCTCGACGGCATGCAGCCGACGCGACAAGGCGGGTTCCAGACGGGGTCTGTAGGAGACACTCATGGTTTGGCCGGGCGCTGACACGCCAGATCTTCATACAACCGGTGGAAGATGTACAACCCAAGCGCAAGCCCCTGCTCCACACGGCAGCGCGACGTCCCCCCGGTATTCCAGGAATGCTCCACCACGCGAAAAAAACCCGCGGCATGCTCCTTGTCTATCTCCGCATGCAGCGCGTAGTGCACCAGCCTGTCTCCCTGCACCCAGCCGCGCTCCACCACGGCCCGGCCTATGATCGCGGAGAGGTCCGCGAAGGAGTACTCAATGATTCCCAAACAGGCGAAGGCCATTTCAGGCTCCCCGGCGCTGCAGATGCCCATCAAGGCCAGATTGAAAGCCTGGACCTCCGGTCCCTCCGTCTCCTCCCGCATCTCCTCCGGATCCACGCCCAGTGACTGGAGGAACGCCAGGAAGGTGTGGTCATGCGCCATGGCCGGCCGGAAGCCGCCCCGCGATTCCTCGTAGCCATGCTCCTCCGCGAGATTGTGCATCAGCGCCTGTCTGGAGGCGGAATCCGGCATGCGAGCCATCAGCGCTGCCATGGGCCGTGAAAAATACCGCACTGCAAAGTAGAACTGCTTCTGGGAGCGGATGAAGCTTTCCTTGGTCAGGGAGCCCGTGGACAGGCCCGAGAAATACGCCCCCAGGTGAACAGGCTGGCGCATGAGGGAGGATTTAACCGCGTCAATCATAGCAAAGGTGAAATCATAGCAGTTTCCAGAAGAGTCGCCCCTATTGAAAAATTCTCCGGCTCAATTGACCCAATCAATGAATGGCAAGGGAACCAGCGGGTGTGGCGTAATCAGACAAAAAGTCGTCCGATAGCACCAAGCAACCGCACCCTGTCTGATGTGGAATCGAGGATCTCGCAGACCAGCAATCATCGTCGGCGCTCCTCAACCCACCCTATGAACAAAACGATTCTGATTCTGATGGCTGCCGCCATCGCGCACGCATCCGTCTTGCAGGCACAGGGCTTTACGCATCCGGGCGCTCCCCTTACGAATGCGGACCTCGCCGCCGTGAAGGCCAGGGTCATTGCCGGCGAGCAGCCCTGGAAAGCCGGATACGATTCCCTGGCTGCCGAGGGACGCTCCAAGCTCACCTACACCATGCGGGGGCCTTTCGCGAACGTGAGCCGCGCCCCCCACGTGAACCGCAACCAGTGGATGAGCGACATGACCGCGGTGTGGAACCTCGCGCGCATGTGGTACTTCACCGGCAATGAAGCGTACGCGCAAAAATCTCGTGATATTCTCATCGCGTGGGCGACCACCCAGACGTCGTTTACAGGCGGCGAATCGATGCTGGACCTCGGTGACTACGCCTACCGCTTCGTGGGCGGCGCGGACATCCTGCGCGGCACGTGGCCGGGCTGGACGGGTGCCGACACCACCGCAGTGAAGAACTATTTCGGCAATGTCCTTCTGCCCGCCACCAACCCGTATGGCGAAAGCATGTTCGGCGCTGCGAACAAAGGTGCACTCGCGCTCGTCGCCGGCGGGCTGATTGCCATCTTCAATGACGACACCGCCAGGCTCAACACCATCGTGTACCAGGTCCGCACGCTGGCACACATCGGCCTGCGCAGTTCCAACGACATCGGCATGCTCGGCGACTCCCTCCGCGACCAGGGTCACGCTCATGGGCAACTGTTTTCGCTGGCCATGCTCGCCGAGGCCCTGTGGAAGCAGGGCATCGACGTCTATTCCGATTACAACAACCGACTGCTGGCGGCGGGCGAGTATTTTGCGCGGGTGAATGACCTCGCCCCCACGCCCTATCTCCCCTTCGGCACGACCGACGCCTATTACACTGGCGACTACACCAACCGGGGCTGGGGCGGCGGAAACATCGCGCTCAATCTCATCCACAGCGCCTATGTCGTCCGCAAGGGCCTATCGGCTCCCTACATCGCCCTGAGACTTCAGGAGGTGCCGGTGAATGGTGACACCTTCATGTTCCGTAAGGCGGCCGACACCTCCGTGGCAACGCCGGCGGCGACGCTGCCGATTCCCACCACCACCTCGATCACTTCAGGGCTGACCGACTTCGAGATCGGGGGTGCCTCCCCCGTCGGCGTGGCCTCTTATTCCGGCGGCATCTGGACGGTGCAGGGCGGGGGCAGTGAAATGTGGGGCACGAACGACAGTTGCCACTTTGCGTATAAGGCGGTCACGGGCGACTGCGCCATCGTCGCGAAGGTCGAATCGGTCCAGAACACCAGCCTGTCCGCCAAAGCCGGCGTGATGATTCGCTCAAGCCTCAGTGCGGGCGCTCCCCGGGCGTGGATGGCCGTCACCAACAAACTCCAGGCGGAGCAAAACATCCAGGGACTCGCCGTGTTTGGCGG
>JAEYUU010000607.1 GCA_023429545.1 Verrucomicrobiota bacterium | reverse complement strand
GACTTCTCGTCCAGCATCAGGCGCTGCACCATGGGTTTGGAGAGACCCTTCTCTTCCGCCGCGGCGATGTCTCTGGCATTCGCTTCCAGAATCGATTCCTTACGGGTGCGCACTTCCGTGGCCATGGCGCGGAGCACCTTGTTTTTCTGCTCGGTGCTCAGCTTGACGAGTTCGCGTGAAGCCGCCCGGGCGCGGGCGCCCATGTCGAGGATGCGGTTTTGGATTTCCTGGGAAGTCATGTCTCGCGAGGGTTGTCGGGAAAAGTGGAATGGAGGAGGGCAGGGAAGGATACGTGCGACCCGCCTGACCGGAGTGCGTTTCAGGGCACGGGGAAGCGGGTGCCCACACCACCGCCTTCCACCAGGTCGGCCACTTGTTCGGGATGCCGGCCGCTGGCGATGATGCATGGGATGCCCCCCTGCACCGCATCCTGCACGGCACGGAGCTTTGAGCTCATCCCGCCCACGGAGAGGGAGCCCTTCACCTCCTGCGCCAGATGCAGGGCGTCCTCCACATTCTCCACGACTGGCACGATGTCCACCGAGCCGCTGTCCTTGAGATTCATGAGGCCTGGCACGCTGGTCAGCAGGATCAGCAGGTCCGCCTTCCAAAGCAAGGCCACGCGGGCGGAGAGCTTGTCGTTGTCGCCAAATCGCAATTCCTCCACCGCGACGGAGTCGTTCTCGTTGATGATGGGGATCACGTTGTCGCACTCCAGCAGCCGGAGCAGGGTGGCCTTCACCTTCTCCGCGCGGTCCTGGCTTTCGAGATCGGCGTGGGTCAGGAGGAGTTGGCCCACATTCAGTCCATGGCCGCGCAGGTAGCTCTGGTAGGTGTGCATGAGCGTCGTCTGGCCCACTGCGGCGCAGGCTTGCAGGGTCACCATGTCCTGGGGGCGTTCCTTGAAGCCCATGGCTTTCAGCCCGGAGGCGACGGCGCCGCTGCTGACCACCACGACCTCGTGCTTGCGCCGCTTGAGTTCGGCGATGGCCTGTACCAGCTTGCAGATCTGCTCCTCATCCGTCTCGGCGCGGTCCGTGCGCGTGAGAATGCCGCTGCCGAATTTCAGGATGACTTTCTTGCTGCTCATGAGTTGGGAAAAGGGGCAGCAGCATGACGAGCGCGAGGCTATTTGCAAGCATTCGCCGATCCGGACCTAAGGTTATGGCGTGTGTTTCGTTGTGCATCGTTTACCCCTCCTCCTGGCCGATTTTAGCATTCATTCACACGCCCATTTTTTGCTCGCCAAACCAGTGTCAGCTGGTTAAAAAACCGCCCCTTGCCCGAAAAATTGCCTTGCCGATACAATGCCCGCCCCATCAGAATGACAACCTCCGCAATTGTCTTCTGGCAATGTGCTCTATGAGAACGCTTTTCCTCTTTGCCATCTCCCTCGGTCTCGCTGCCTCGCTCCCGGGGCAGGCGCCGCCTGCCAAGCCCGCGGCGCCAGCGCCGGCCACGCCTGCTCCAGCAGCGCCAGGTGCCCCGTTGAATCCTGAACAGGAAATGGAGCAGATGTTCGCGGACATCCAGTCCTCCTTTACCAAGGGCCAGTTTGACGTGGCGTTGCAGAAGATTGGTGCGTTTCACACCAAGACGAACAACAAGGACTTCCCTCAGGTGATCTTCCTGGAGGGCGCCTGCCATTTCAATCTCAAGCAGTTCGACAAGGCAGCCACGTTCTTCGAAAAATTCGTACAGACGTATCCTGAGGAGACCTCGGTGAATGATGCGATGATGGCGCTTGGCGAGTCCTACCTCAACGCAGGCATGGCGGAGAAGGGCATAGAGGCGCTCAAGAAAGCGGCGGCCGTAGATGAACTGCGTGACCGCGCCGGGCTGATGATTGCCAATCACTACAAGAAGGCCGGCCAGGCGGATGAAGCCCTGCAGATCCTGGAGGTTGTCCTGAAGGATCAGGAGGGAACGCCCACGCAGGAGCAGCAGCAGGCAATCCTCATGGCCTCGGACATTTATGTCGGCAAGGGAGACACGGAAAAGGCCTCCAAGCTCATGGAGCGGCTGCGCACCGGTACCAGCGGCGCGGAAAGCATCGTGGAGTTGAACATTCTCGCGCAGAAGGTGGGGGACGCGATGCTGGAGGGGAGCAGCTATGGCGAGGCCCTGCGTGCCTACCAGAGCATGCGCCGCCACTCGGAGTTGGTGCGGCTGCAGAAGGAGCGTCTTGTGACCATTGAGCGCTGGGTGGCCACCATCGCGGCGGGAGGCAGGATCCAGTTCATGGGCAAGCTGCTTTCGAAGGAAGAGGCGGACGCCCTGCTCGCCCAGAACAAGAAGGTGCTCGAGGACATCGAGGCGGTGAAGGACTACGACGCGAATATCTTCTACCGCCTGGGTCAGTGCTTCTTTGAAATGAAGCGCTTCCATGAGGCCATCCTTGCCTTCAAGGAGATTTACGATAATTACCGGGAGTTCCGCGGTCGTGACGGAGCCCTTTACGGCATGATTGCCTCCAATCAAATGCTGGAGCGCGCGGGCCGGGCCTACAAGCTTTGCGAGATTTACATGAAGGACTTCCCCGATGGGAAGTTCATCGGGGAAGTGACCCAGATGTTTGGCGCCCTCGCCTACGAGAGTGGCAATCTCGATGAGGCAGAGTCCTCCCTGCAGCGAGTGGTGGCTTCCACCAAGGATGCAGACCAGAAGGTCGCCCTGATGTTCCTGCTGGGCGTGGTGCAGTTTGAGTCCCAGAAGTTCGATGCCTCCCGCGGCACCTTCCAGACGCTGGTGTCCGAGCACAAGGACGCGGTGCAGCGCCCGGCGGCGCAGTACTACATTGCGCTCTCCTATTTCTTCCAGAACGATTCCAAGAACACACGCCGGGCCTTGCGCGACTATATCGCCGCGAATCCCAAGGGTGAATACATCGTGGATGCCCGTTACCGCCTGGCCTTCATTGAGGTGCAGGGCGCTCCCGGTGGAACTGGCAATCTGGACGAAGCGCTGCAGGAGCTTGAAAAGCTGACGCAGGAGCATCCCAATGACCAGAACATAGGCCAGGTGTGGTCCCTGCTGGGGGACATCTATTCCCAGCGCCAGCCCACGGAGGACGAGGCGAAGAAGGGTGTGGACTATGTAGGCAAGACGCTGGAGGCCTACCGGAATGCCGTGGACAAGGCGAAGTCCCCGGATGTAATCAACTATGCCATTGAGAACGCAACCAACCTCATGGTGGAAAAGGG
>JAEYUU010000581.1 GCA_023429545.1 Verrucomicrobiota bacterium | reverse complement strand
GGAGCCCACGCCACTGCCTGTAAGAGACACGCTGCAGGAAGGTGCCTTGCTGGCTGTGCTTGAGAATCGCATCGCCGCCACACCGCTCCGTCTCCGTGCGGGACGTGACCTGAGCTTTCTGCGTCGCACCCGGGGAGGTCATCGCATTCCCCTCACCTGCCTCTGCCTGGGTGAAGCCCGTGTGCTGCACATGCCGGGCGAGCTGTTCGTGGAGTATCAACTGGCGGCCCAGGAGATGCGGCCCGGCACCTTCGTAGCCATGGCGGCATATGGCGACTACGGTCCGGGCTACATTGGCACCGCGATCTCCTACAGCCAGGGAGGATATGAAACGGGAATCGTCTCGCGGGTGGCTCCTGAGGTGGAGGACGTGCTGATGAATGCGATGAAGCAGCTGCTGGAGGGGAAATGAGTCAGGAGAAGATTCGCCAGGGAGGGTCCTCAGGCGCCAGCGGGACTACGTGCTTGAGCAGTTGAAACGAGATGCATCTTTTAGCTAAGATCGGTCCCCTGCGCTTCGTTTCCTGCTAGTGGTATGACCTCTTACCACTTACTGCCCCAATCCAGTTCCACTATGACCCTTGCCACCATCCAGCGTCCCTCCACCCTTGTTGAAGAGGTATGCCAGCGGCTTGTGCGCGAACTGCGCCGGGATCGCAGTGACGAATGGCTGCCCCCGGAGCGCGCACTGGCGACACAGCTCGGCGTGAGCCGCACGGTGGTGCGAGAGGCCACCAAGCGCCTGGAACTGCAGGGCCTCGTGGAAGTGCTGCACGGGGTGGGCATTCGCCGCAGCGCGAACCTTCACAAGCCGCTCAACGGCTCGCTGGCACTCCTTATCCCCGATGAGGCAGGCCGGCTGAATCAATCCCTGGAGGTACGTCTCGCCATCGAGCCAGAGGTGGCGCGTGTCGCCGCCATCCGGGCGACCAGCGCACAACTGCGTGAACTGCGCAAAGCGCATGCGCGCCTGGAGCAGGCCACGGAACTCCCGGATGCGGTGGAGGCGGATATCAACTTCCACCGCGCCCTCGCCCGGGCCACGGGCAACGAAATCTTCGGCCTGCTGCTGGAGACACTGTCGGATCTGGGACGGGAAAGCCGCATGGCTACGATTTCCCATGCCGGGGTGAAGCGAGCCATCGAGCACCATGCCGCCATCCTGAACGCGGTGTCAGAAGGCGATGAAGCCGCCGCGGCAAAGGCCATGCGGCATCACATCGAGGTGGCCATCCAGGACCTTGAGGCGCAGACCTGCCAATCGACGCGCTCCGCATTACAACGTACGAAACGTTCCTCCTCGCATTCATGAATGATGCGCTTCCCTTCTCCAAAGGAATGACTCGCCGGCACTGGATGGGTCTGGCTGCCACTGCGGCAGCCTCTGGATCCACGCTTGCTTCTGCGCAGGCCAGGCCCTCCCTGCATGCCTATCCCGGTTACGGATGGTTGCGGGGATTCAGCATGGTGCCCTCCTGGGGTGCGCGCATTGAGGATGCCTGGTGGCTCTACGACGGCTCACGCATGCGTGAAGAAGCCGCCCTGGCAAAGCAGGTCCACGCCAACTGCATCCGCCTCTGGATTGAATTCACGGCATGGATGGCAGACCCGGACAAGGTCACCGCGCATTTTATGGATGCCGTCGCTGCCATCGCGGAGCAGGGCATGAAGGTGATGCCCTGTCTCTTCAACCGCTGGCACGACAACCGGTATGACTACGGCGGCACCTACACGGAGAATCTCATGCGCGACTGGCAGCCGCATCTCGCCTATATCCGCGCCCTGGTGCAGCCGCTGGCCAAGGATGACCGCGTGCTCATCTGGGATCTCTGCAATGAACCGCAGGCGCGCGATCTGAAGTCTGAGGTGGACAGGAAGGAATACGCCTGGTTGGAAGCGATTGCCCGCACCGTGCGCGAATGCGGCGCGCGGCAGCCCATCACCATCGGCACCATGACCGGGACCAACATCGAAACCTTTGCCCCGATCATGGATGTGCTTTGTGCTCATCCTTACGCCAGGGACAAGGCGGGACTTGAGAAACAGATCACCGAGTTCAAAGGGATATCGGCGGCCTTCGGCAAACCCCTTCTGGCAAATGAATGCATCCCCGGGTCCCTCAATGACACCACCCGCGCCGACGTAGCACGCTACTACACGGAAATGCTCGCCGCGGCCGGCTTCGGCTGGATGGGCTGGGCACTGCGGGAAGGCCGCGCCATTTCCACGCGTCGCGATCGTCATGATGGGAATGGTATCAACGGCGAGGGGTTCCATCCCTTCTTCACCAAGGAGGGCCGCCTTCGTGAGGGGCTGGACTTCCTCACCCAACCTGCGGCGCCAGCCCCGTGGCAGAAACCATGAATCCTCCCTCTGACTTCCGCGTCGGAACACGTCGCGAGTTCCTGTGGCAGAGTGGTGGAGGTCTTGGCGGCATCGCTTTGACGGCCATGCTGGAGGCGGCTGGCGTATCTTCCGCGCATGCAGGATCCAACGCCAATCCCCAGGCGCAGAGACCCTCTCCCCATCCGGCAAAGGCACAGCGCGTGATCCACATCTTCTGCCCGGGCGGCATGAGCCATGTCGACTCCTGGGACTACCGCCCCGCGCTGGAGCGCCTGCATGGCAGGCCCTTCGACCTGGAAGACGGGAAGAACTTCTTCTCCGGAAAGGCAGGCACTTACGCGAAGAGCTTCTGGCAGTTCCGCCAGCATGGCCAGTGCGGGAAGTGGATGTCTGACCTCTTCCCGCGGCTGTCGCAGTGCGTGGATGACATGGCCTTCATCCACTCGATGCAGAGCAAGACCGCATTGCATGGCCCCGCGATGTTCATGGCGAACAGCGGCTTCATTCTCCCCGGATTTCCCGCCATGGGTGCGTGGGTGACGTATGGGCTGGGCAGTGAGAGCGAGAATCTCCCCGCCTTTGTGGTGCTGCCGGATCCGCGCGGCCTTCCACCCGGCGGGGTGATCAATTGGGGCGCGGGATTTCTGCCCGCGGTGCATCAGGGCACCGTGATTGAAACCGCGGAGGGGAAGGATCCCATTGCAGATTTGTTTCCTGACACCCAGGCAACCGGTTTCGAGACAGAAGCTTCCAAAGAAACAGAAGGGCTGGACTTCCTGCAGACCATCAACCGCAAGCATCTCGCCGCTCGCAAAGGTCAGAGTGAGTTGGAAGCGCGCATCGCCTCCTACGAACTTGCCGCGCGATTGCAACTCAGTGCACCGGAGGTCACCGATCTGCGCGGCGAGAGTGAGGCCACGCGCAGGTTGTACATGCTGGAGCATGAGGACATCGGTCCTTTCGGTCGTCAATGCCTGCTGGCGCGAAGGCTGGTGGAACGTGGCGTGCGCTTTGTGCAGTTGTACTGCGGCGCGGAAAATACGACCGCGAAGAAAATCCGCCCGAACTGGGACTCGCACGAGGACATAGTGCGTGATCATGGGTACTGGGGCTCTGTGCTGGACACCGGATGCAGCGCTCTGCTTCAGGATCTGAAGGCGCGCGGTCTTCTGGACAGCACGCTGGTGATTTGCAGTTCGGAGTTTGGACGCCAGCCTTTCATGCAGGGGGCACGGAAAGGGCGCGATCATAATCCGGGTGCTTTCACCGTATGGATGGCGGGCGGTGGAGTACGAGGCGGCGCCAGTTACGGATCAAGTGATGAGATGGGTTGGAAGGCTGCGGACAAACCCGCCATGTCTTACGACCTGCACGCCACTGCCCTGCACCTGCTGGGCATCAATCACGAAAAACTCAGTGTGTACCACAACGGGATTCAGCGCCGGCTGACCGATGTGCATGGACACGTCATCCAGGAGATTCTGGCATGAAAGTAACTACTGCTTCCATTGCACTGGTTGCGTTCGGCATGGCTCTGACACCCGCCGTTGGCGCGACCGTGGATTTCGCCCGCGACATCGCACCCATCCTCACCACCCACTGTGCCGAGTGTCATGGCCCCAATGTGCAGAAGGGTAAAGTTTCGCTGCAATCACGCGCCCATGCGCTGGGCGAAGCGGATTGGGATGCCGTGATCACTCCGGGAAAGCCAGATTCCAGCGAACTCCTCAAGGCTGTGAGCGGAGACGAGCCTGACATGCCTAAGAAAGGACCGAAGCTTGCTGCCGATGAAGTGGGCAAACTTCGGGAATGGATTGCCGCAGGAGCACCGTGGCCCGCCGAGTTCACGCTCAAGGAGAAGCTCAGTGGCGGCGCGGCGCTCTGGTCGTTTCAGCCTCTGCGTCCTTCACCTCCGCCGCGCATTTCAGGCGCGGGCGCCGCAGATTCTTCTCCAGTAGATGCGTTCATTCATGCAAAGTTGGAGCGGGAAGGACTCGCCGCCGTTCCAGAGGCAGACCGCCGTACGCTCATCCGCAGACTCAGCTTCACGCTGCGTGGCCTGCCTCCTTCACCCGATGAAGTGGAGGCCTTCATTCATGACACGCAGCCGGATGCCTGGGAGCGTCTCGTGGACCGCTATCTCTCCTCACCTCACTATGGCGAGCGCTGGGCGCGGCACTGGCTGGACATTGCGCACTACGCGGACACGCATGGCTTCGAGCGGGACCAGAAACGCGAGCATGCCTGGCCGTATCGCGACTGGGTCATCCGCGCCTTCAACGCCGACATGCCGTACGACGAATTCATCCGCCTGCAGATTGCCGGAGATATCATCGCTCCTCGTGATCGGGATGCCGTAATCGCCAGCAGTTTCCTCGCGGCGGGACCCTGGGACTTCGTGGGGCAGAAGGAAACGCCCAGCCCGGTGCTCAAACGCCAGGCGCGCGCGGATGACCTCGATGACATGGTCACCCAGGTTATCACCTCGACCCTTGGCCTCACCATCAACTGCGCCCGGTGCCACAACCACAAGCTCGATCCCATTTCCCAGGAGGACTACTACCGTCTCTGGGCGGTCTTCTCCGGAGTGACGCGTGGAGAGAGGGAGCTCGACACTCCAGGCCAACAGGGCATTATCCAGCAGAGAACAGAATGGACCTCGCGGTTGCGAACACTCGAAGAACAAATCAAACACCTATCCGGTCCCTCATTGGATATCGCGGATATCATTGGCGGCGGTGACGGGACCGGAACGGGAAAAACGGGCAACGGCATTGACCCCAGCACCGGGAAGGGCCCCAACGGGAAGCAGGGATTCATCAACGCGAAGGCGAACGTCTTCCGGCCTGTGCCACTGGGCGCCAAGAACGGCGAGGTGAAATACATCAATGGCGTGGTGATTCCGGAGGGATCACATCTGGTGCCAGTCACCAGTACCGGGATCACGGTACGTGACCTTCCTGCCACGTCCGGCAAAACGTGGGACGCCATCCGGAACGGTCCGGTCAATGCCCAGGCCAGCACGGTGATCAACGGTGTGGACTACAAAGCCGCAGAGCGGTCCTTGCTGGGACTCCATGCGAACGCCGCAATCACCTTCGATGTCTCCGCCATGCGGCGTGCTCTTGGCGGAGGAGCCATGCGACTCAAGGCCGTGGTGGGATATGGCGGAAGCACGTTGAACTCGCGCGCGGACTTCCATGCGTATGTGGATGGGAGGCTTGTGGCACGCCGCATGCACTTCGGCGCCAAGGACGGTGGCGAGTACGTGGACATCGTCATTCCAAAGGAAGCGCGTTTCCTGACGCTGGTTTCCACGGATGGAGGCGATGGCATTTCTCATGATCAGGTATTTCTTGGCGATCCAAAACTCACGGCTGCCGATGCCTCGCAGCATCTGGCCCTCGCCGATCAAGAGCAGTTGATGAAGGCCAGGGCCGAGCGC